>JANPEN010000542.1:0-19671 GCA_031422955.1 Acidimicrobiia bacterium | reverse complement strand
ATCGTCCGTTTCGTCGTTGTCCTCGAAGATGGATCCCCCTTGCAGATCGTGGGCAGTGGCAGAAAGAGCGGCGAAAAGCGATAGCTGTTCGGGTTCGCCCGTACCGTCGAGGGCGGTGGGGTCAGGAGGTACATCGTCGGTGAGCTGGCCGTCCTCGATGGGCTTGCGCAATGAGTGGCGGCGTTGCTCGCCGACCTGATGGGCGTAGGTGCGCAGGCGAACATCGTCGGGGATGAACAGGAACGCCTTCTGCCGCCCCGCCCCGGCGATGGACTGCCAGCGCACGAGGCGCCCCACCGCCTGGCGGAAGAACAGCTCGGTGGTGGTGTTGGTGGCGAACACCCCAACCCGCAGCCGGGGGATGTCCACCCCTTCGGACACCATCCGCACGGCCACGATCCACGGGTTGGTAGCGGCGGCGAAACGGGCGATGCGGTTCGACGCGTCGGCATCGTCGGAGGTGGCCACGATGGACACGGTGCCCAGGCGATCCCGCAGCAGCCGGGCGATGCCCTTGGCGTGGCTGACGTCCATGGCGATGACCAGCCCGGCCGCGTCGGGCTGGGCGCCGGCCCGCAACCGCAGCAACTCCCGATGGGCTTCGGCCAGCACCGTGGGCAGCCATTCGCCCTCCAGGGACAGGGCGGTGCGCAGCCGTTGGTTGGCCAGCGCCCTGGTCAGGGGATCGTCAAAGGTGGCGTCGTAGAGGCTGCCGTCGGGGGCGGACCATTCCATCTGGCCGTTGACCCTGGGGAAGAACACCGGTCGCACCACCCGGCCGTCGGCCAAGGCGTCGGCGTAGCCGTATTCGAAGTCGGCCTCGGCCTCTTCCAGGCGGTAGTGCACGAAGGGGATGGCCGCGGTGTCGGAACGAAACGGGGTGCCCGACAGGCCCAGGCGGCGCCGAGCTCCCTGGAAGGCGATCTTGACGCCGTCACCCCAGGCCCGTTCGTCAGCGGCATGGTGCAACTCATCGAGCACCACCAACCCGTCCTGGGTGAGGGCCGCCACTGCCTCGGGGCCCGCCGCCACCTGCTGGTAGGTCAGCACCACCCCGTCGATGTCGGCCGGCAAGGTCCCCTGGGTGGCGGACCACTCGGGTTCAAGGTGCAGATCGAAACGGGCCGCGGCCGCCGCCCATTGCATCTTGAGGTGCTGGGTCGGCACCACCACGAACAACCGCCGCCAGCCGCTACGGGCCAGTTCCAGGCGCATGGCGGTGAGGGCGAAGGTGGTCTTGCCGGCCCCCGGGGTGGCTACGGCCAAGAAGTCGGGCCGCTCAGAGGCCAGAAAAGCCTCGAGGGCTCGCTTCTGCCAGGGACGGAGCTTGACCGAGCGAGTCATGGGGACCAACCATTCTGCCCGTCGGTGAGCTCCAGCAGGACAAGTCATTGCCTCCTGCGGCCCGCACCGGACCCGGCCGAACCTCCTGCGGCCAGCCACGGACCCAATCGGGCGGCCCGACCGGGTCATCCCAGCCCCGCCGCCACTGGCCGCGATGGGTCACCGCCCACCGCCTACAGTGGTCCGAGCCACTCACGCCGCATCCGCCGAAGGGAACTTCCATGGCCAGCTGGTACTACGCCGTCGGGTCACAGACCCAAGGACCAATCAGCGAGGACGAACTCCAAGCGATGGCCAGACGGGGCGAGCTCACGCCGACCAGCTACGTGGTGCGCGAGGGCGAATCGGTGTGGCAGACCTTGTCCGAGGTCGAGTCCTCATTGGGTCTGGCCGCCAGCGCCAGCGGCGGTTACCTCGACCAGGCCACCGGCGTCGGGGGCGACGCCGGCCAAGCCACCACCTGGGGCGGCCCGCCACCTGGCCAACAGCCCGGTTGGGCCGCACCCGGCCAGACCGGACAGGCCGGCTGGAGCAGCGAGCCCCAACCCCAAGCCTGGGGCCAGCCCCCCACCGACCCCTACGGCGCAGGCGTGCCCGGCCAATACGGCGCACCCGCGCCCGGCCAATACACCCCGTGGTCGGGAGCACCGGCGCCGGGAGAGCACCCCGGGCAGTACGCAATTAGTGGATACGGGTCCGCGCCGAGCGCTTCGTGGGGCGCCCGCCTGCTGGCCAAGGTCATCGACCTGCTCCTGGTTGCTGTCCCCGGACTCATTTTGTTCTGGCTCGTCGCCGGCCAAGATCTGCTCGATCGAATCGACACCGACGGCGCGAGAGCTCAATTAACAATTGGCGGTCGACAATTGTTGGGATCACTGCTCTGGTACCTGATCGGCTTCCTTTACTTTTCCCTACTGAATGGTCGAGGCCAGACCCTGGGCAAGATGGCGTTGGGCATCAAGGTTGTGAGCGCCAGCGACGGTGCCCCGATCGGCGTCGGCAAAGGGTTTTTACGCCACATTGTCCAATTCGGAGCCAGCCTCTTCAACGTCTGTTTCCTCGGCTCTGTCTTCATTATGATTGACGGACTTTGGCCGCTTTGGGACGCCCGGAATCAGACCTTGCACGACAAGATCGCCGGATCCATCGTGGTGAAGACCCGCTGAACGGGCCACGGTGGCGGGCCGGCGGCCAGCGGCTCCGTTAGCCTGACGCACGCCGTGTCCTTGCTGTTCCGCTCTGCGTTGCTCCTGCTGATTCTCAGCGCCACCGTCGGCTACGGCGCGGTCTTCTTCGCCCTGCTGCTGGGCCCGCTGGTGCGCCGCCTAGACCCGGTCGACGCTGCCGCCGTCACTCGGGCCGCCTACCGGCTGGGGGCCCGCCGGGCGGAGGCGGCCATCGTTGCCACGGCGCCCGCCGGTGTCGCCGCGGTGGCCCTGTCCGAGGGTCAGATCCGCTGGTCCCAGCCCTGGCTGTGGATCGCGGGATCTTGTTGGCTGGTGGGGTTGGTCCTTCGATCAGTGGTCGTGCAGCCAGCTCGACGAACCCAACAGGTGGTCCTAGGCGAGCTTGCCGGCGGCGGCTCCAGCGACGGCCCTGGCCGAAGGGCGCTGCTGGGCGGAAGCTCTCGCCGGATGCAACTGGGCCTGATGGTGGTGTTCGTGCTGTTCATGGGCAGCGCCGCCGCGCTCGTCTTCCAGCCGGCCGGCTAGATACCGGGGCTGGGAGCCCGACGGCGCCTGGGTGCCTTCCCCATCCCCGCGCCACTCGCCCACCTAATCCAGCCCGCTCGTCACTGGCTTTTCCCCGCACGCCGGATGGCCGGCAACCCGGCCGGTCCGGCAGCCCCCCGAGGACAATCCCCCGAACGGGTAATCATGAAAGGGGCTGATATATCCGTCGATGTGCGGATCGAGTGAGGCCGTTGTGCGGATCTGGGGTTTTTCACGACCCAACTGAACCCGGCCAGGCCGCTGACCAGCACTTTTGGATTGGGTGTCGGAAGGAGAATCCCCGGATCCGCACAACAGGCCCGATCCTGCCCCCTGCCGGCCACACGATGTGGTACGCCGACCGCACCAGGCAGGAACTGCCGGGGTGCCGGAGCGGGTAGGCATCGGTGGTCAGGAATCTGGATTGGGCAGGGTGAGTTGCACCCATCGAGAGCTGGCCGAGGTGAGCACCTCGCCGGCTTCGTCCACGATGACTGCGTCGACGAAGATGTTGCGCCCTTCGACCCGACTGACGCGGGCCTCGGCGCTCACCGGGCTCAGCTGGGAAACCCCGCGCCGGAAACGCAGGGACAGCTCGGCGGTCACGCACGGAGCGGCGGTGGCCTCGACCGGCAGGGCCAACTGGGCGGCCACCCCGGAGACCTCGTCCAAAATAGTGGCCTGGATCCCGCCGTGGACCACACCGTCCACGCCGCACATGTGCTCGGCCACCGCCACGGTGGTCCCCACCCCGCCCTCGGCCAGCAGCCGGAAGCGAAGCTGCAGGCCACCGGCGTTTTCCGCCCCGCAGCCGAAGCAGCTGTCGAGCTGGTTTCGAGCCACCGAGAAGGTGCCGTCTGGGCCGAAACGAAGCCCGGCGGTGTTGCTGGTCACGCCGCCCCCGGCTGCCCCGTCGAGGGGGTTGTCCGTGCTCATCAGACCGGCCCAGCCGGGATCGACGCCAGCTGTTGATGGTGGGCCACCAGCAACTCGGCCACGCAGGCAGTGAGTCCCACACCCATCCCCAGATGCAGGAACTCATTGGGGCCGTGGGCGTTGGAGCCGGGGCCGAGCACGCCCATGACCAGCAACTGCGCCTCAGGAAAGCCGGCCTGCAGGGTGCCCATGAGCGGGATCGTCCCCCCTTCGCCCACGAAACCAACGGAACGTCCGAAGTGAGCCTGAGAGCCCGCTTCCAAGGCGTCGAGGACCCACTGCTGCAGCGGCGGAGCATTCCAGCCCGGGGCCGGCGGATCGGCGCTGAAGCTGACCCGAGCGCCGTAGGGCGGGTCCCGGGTGAGGGCCGCGCCCAACGCCGCGGTAGCGGCCAGCGGATCCGCGGTGGGCGCCAACCGAAGCGACAGCTTGAGCGCGGTGCGGGGCCGCAACACATTGCCGGCCTGGCCGGTGGGAGGCAAGCCGTCGGCGCCGATCACATGCAGAGCCGCCCGCCAGGTCCGGTCAAGCACCAGCTGCGGGCCCGGCTTGGTGCGCACATTGACCCCGGCCAGCAGCGGATACCCGTCGATGCCGTCGCCCACCGATTCAACCAGCTGACCGGCCTGGACGATGCGCTCGGGGGGGATGTCCACGTTGGCCTCGGCCAGCAGCACCTCTCCGGTGGTGGCATCTTCGATGCGATCCAGCAGCTGGCGGGCGATGCGGAAGGTGGAGGGGATCACCCCGCCTACCGCCCCGGAGTGACGACCTTCTTCGGTGATCTCCACCGAGAGCACCCCCGCGGCCATCCCCCGCAGTGACGTGGTCACCCACAGCCGCTCGTAGTCGGCGCAGCCAGAGTCGAGACAGATCACGAGCGAGGGATCCCCGATGCGTTCCGCCAGCGCCTTCAGGTAGGCGGGTAGGTGGGGGCTGCCGGATTCTTCGCTGCCCTCAATCAGGATGACGCAGCGCTGGTGGGGGTGGCCCCCCTGTTGCACCGCCTCGATGGCGGCCAGACAGGCGAAGAGGGCGTAGCCGTCGTCGGCTGCTCCCCTGCCGTAAAGGCGGCCCTCCTCGATGACGGGGGTCCACGGTCCCAGCCCCTCCCGCCAGCCGGCCATGGGTGGCTGCTTGTCGTAATGGCCGTAGCACAACACGGTGGCCTCCCCGCTGGCGGTCCCCGGTACCGGGCCGGGGTCGGAACCGGCGAAGGCGGCCACCTCGACCACGATGAGCGGGGTGAGCGGGGTCGCTGGGGTGGGGTCAGCGGCGGTGCCAGGGTCGGCGTCGAGGCGCACAACATCGACCTGCAAGCCGACGATCGGGCGCGATTCGGCCCATTTTTGCAACAGGGTCACCGCCCGCTCGATGTCACCGTGGCCATGCCAATCGGCGTCGAAGGCAGGCGAAAGGGCCGGAATGGTCACGTAGTCAACCAAGGCGTCGATGATCTCCCCCTTCCACATCTTTTCTACCGATTCGAACAGCAGCCCGCTCATGACGCGAACGCTAACTGGTTCAACGCAGCCCGGCTGCGCCCGACCCGGCGCGAGGCCGCCGCTACCGTGGTGGCATGAACCAGGGCCCCGCGAGCGACCCCTCGCAGCAGCCAGCCCCTACCCCGGCTCGGCTGGCCGAGGTGGTGGCCGCGGTGGCCGCCGAGCGCGATGCCACCCCCGGGGAGGCGCCCCTCGTCCTCGGCCCTGCCCGTGCCGACCCGGCCCGCTCGACCAGCTTCGTGCGGGCCTTCGTCGTGGACACCGGCCCCCGGCGCTTGGGCGACACCTACCTGGGAACGCTGCACCTCGACCACGTTGACGGCCGTCGGGTCGTGCCCAGCCGCACCCTGTTCTGGGAAGCGGACCGGCTCCGGGGGGAGACGCTGGAGCTCGCCTTCAATGATGCCGCCGACACAGCCGATGCCGATTCGGCTTGCGGCTGGCAGCTCACGGCGGAGAACAACGACCACGAGATGCTGCGGGCCCTGGCTTGGCGACTGACCACCACCAGCGACCCCGGCGCCGGCCGGTGCGTGCTGGAGGCCAGCATGAAACCGCTGGCCACACCCGGTTTACGGGTGGTGTGCGGGCCGACTGATAAACGCCACCAGCACCTGGTGACCCAAGCCCGCGAGCTGATCGCCGCCGATCAGCGGATTCTCGTCGTCGCCGCCCAACCCATCGTCCTCGACGAGCTCACGCTGGCCCTGGCCCGCGCCCTGGACCCTCCTGCCGCTGTTCGCCCCCACCCTGCAGGCGGAGGTCTGATCATTCGGGTCGGCATCCCCGCGATGGCTGCGGTGGGCGAAGACCCCCGCCTCACCCTCGATGGCCAGATGAGCGCCCGGCTCCAACCGACCCGGGCCGAGTTGGACTCCTGGGATCTCCAGCTGCCCGTTGCCGCTTCGGCGCTGGGCGAAGATCAGCCATCGGCAGCCAGCCCGCTCCGAAGGCCAGTTCCACCCACCGACGCCGACCTGGCCCTGGCCTCCCACACTGCCCGGACGGCCACCGAGGCTCGCCGGGTGGCCGCAGCGGCCAACGGCCAGGCCGCCGCCGAACACAGCCGGGCTCGCCAAAGCCTCCGGGCCCTCGAGCCCGGCCGCCAGGCCTTGCGCCGGGTGGAGGAACTGGCTCGTGGGGTGGTTGCCGCCTCGGCCAGCAGCGGCGCCTCCGCCCTTGGGGTGGGACGCCTGGCCGACCTGGCCGGCGACGCCGCCGCGCACGGCAACACAGACCAGCACGCCTCGCGGCTGCGACAGCTGCTGGTCGCCGCCGAGGTGGCCGCCACCCGGTTGAGCGAACGCGACGGCCTGCTGTCAGACCTCGATGAGGGGTTGGCGCATGTGCGCCGCCTGGGCGTGGCCCGCCGCGACATTGAACACGGCACCGCCGAGCTGCGCCGAGCCCGGGCCCACCATGCGGTGGCGGCAAGGGCCCTGCTCGACGCCCAGGCCGGCGAGATCGTCGCCCAACGTGGCCTCGACTCGGTGGTTGGCGCCCGCCTCGAAACGGATGCCGCACCGGGCCGGGAGGCGGGCGGGCCCCCAGTCAGCGCCCCCGGGCGGGATGGCTCAGCGACCGGGTCCGGCGCCACCCCCGCCCAGCGGGCCCGGCTGTCGGCGCTCGATCAGGCCGTGCAGCAGCGTTTTCACACCAACGAGGTGCTGGTGCCAGCCCGACTGGTCCTCGCAACCGCCAAGGACGTCATCGCCGGCCAGGACCTAGCCGAGCACCGCTTCGACCACGTCTTGGTAGAGGGGGCCGCCACCCTCAGCGGCGCCGCCTTGTGTTTCGTAGCCTCCCTGGCCGATGGAGGCGTCACCTTGTACGTGGATCCCGAACTCGCCCCGCCCACCCCCCGAACGACCAGCGTCGAACATCAGCGTTGGCTGGCCGTCTCGGTGCTCGATCTCCTCGCCCTGCGAGACGCCGAGGGCCACCTGATCGATCATCCCCGCCTGCAGGTCCTGACCTAATCAGTGCCCACCGCCGCCACCTCCACCGATGAGGTCGGCCCGCGTCGCCGTTAGCTCGGGCGGGCCTTTGCCCAGACCGACCCTGCCGAAGCCATCACGGTGCTGCGTCAGGGGCTCGACTACACCCGGGAACACCGGCTGGCGCTTTTCGAGGCGTTCATTGCACGAGACCTCGCCGGCCTCGAAGCACTCCATGGTGACCTTGAGCGGGGACTCGAGCTCTTCGAGCGCAACATCGACTCCCTGCTGCGCGCCGGCGATGTGGCCCACCTCTCATCGACGCTTGCCAACCCGGCGGTCTTCTTCGACCGCGTCAATCGGCCCGAGCTTGCTGCCACTCTTTATGGCACCACCACCGGCCACGCCAGCATCACTCGGGTCATCGGCCTGCCCACGGTCATTGACCACTTGCGTGTTGTATTGGGTGACGCAAGTTTCGTTACCTGCGTGGCAGCCGGCGCGGCGATGGAACTGGGCGAAGCGGTGCAGTACGCCCGCCTCGAGATCCGGCGGGTGCGCGAGGCTCGGGACCGGTCCTGAAGAGACACGGTCAGCGCAGATGAGCGGGGAGCTCGGCCCACGGGCCCATCTCACCTTGGTTGTCGGGTAGCGAGCTAAGTCGGGAGTACTGATCGAAGGCGGCGAAGTTCGCTCTGAAGTTGCGGAAGGTCTTCGTCCACCACATCCGCTTGCGTAGCTCGTCGGGGGCGAGATCCGCTTCGGTCGCGCCGCGTCCCCCGAGCTCGACACGCAGAGGCCGAGCGTTCTCGAATGCTCCAGCTTGCCAGAACGCGGCGCCCATCCCGACGTAGTAGATGAACATGACGGTGCTCATCATGGCGAACTCGTCACGGAATTGGTCCCACGTGTAGTCCGGATAGCGCTTTGTCCGCTGCATGAACCGGTCGTAGAACGCGTGCAGCACGGTTTCCCGACCGGCGCCCTCATAGACCGAAGGAAGCACCGAGCCGCTGTTCATCAAGTAGGCAAGGTCGGAAGGCACTGGACCACGGAACAACAGTTGGAAGTCGATCACCAGCCAGCCTTCGGGATAGGCGGCCGTCGGTGAGCAGAAAAAGATGTTGTCGCCCCGGAAGTCGCCGTGCGCCAAGGTGCACGTCGCGCCGTTCTCCGGTCGTGCTGGGGTGTAAAAGGCGTCGATCTTGTTGGTGAACAACTCGGCGATTCCTTGACCGAGCGCCTCGTCCCAAGTCGGCCTCCCAATCAGAGGAGAGTCCGCCATAGTCAAGGTCTTGTCGAACAACTTCGCTCCACCCGGCATGACTCCGCGGTAGATGCCCAGGTTCTCTTCCGATGCCCAGAAGCCAACTCCGAGCCCATCAAGGTTGGTGGCCTTTGCGCCCTCGTGACAGCCTTCCCACGCCACTGCCATGTCGACGAGGCCGGGAATCATCCGCAGCACCTCGTCGAGGTTGAGCTCGTTCTCGTGGGTCTTGTGCTCCGCAAAGGATTCAACGTCTTGCATCACGAGCGCCCAGCGGTCGTTCTCGGCATCGAAGTCAGCAAGCAGGGCCGGTGCTCGGGGGAAGAACTGCTCGGCCGGGAACTGATAGGCCTGGATGTCCTTCATGAACATGGCTCGAATGGCTTCTTTGGGAAGGATCTCGAACTCGGGCCAGGTCTTGACCACATAGGAACTCGGTGCGTCGGTGGGCTCGGCGAAGGTGCAGATCACCCGCTTGATGGCCGAGAAGTAGCCCGCGGTCATGCCCACATCCCGTTCATCCAGTGCAACCACCGAGTTCGTGGGAGAGATCACTCCACGAGCACGGAGCAGCAGGGTCATGAAGCCGGCGTCGACATCGGCCAGGCTGCGCGGAAGGGCCATGGCGACAGGTAAGGCGTGCATGCGATTGACCCCCCGGTTCGTTACCGCTGCCAACACCCAGCCGGGCGTGACAACGAGCAAATTCTAACATCCCCGAACCCATCCCTGGCGGGCTTGTTGCGCCCTTGCTCGCGGCGTGCTCGCTGGGACCGGCTCATGAGCGGCCGTAAAGTCCTCAGCTGGCGCCTCCGGGCAGCAGGCCGAGTTGCGAAAGGATGGTCATGTTGTCCCAGGTGATCCAGAACTCCGAAAGCCTGCCGTCTCGCACCTTGAACACGCCCGCGAAGTCGAACTTCGCGCGTTTGCCGGTGGGCTCGAATGGGCCCAAGGCTCCGAGATGCGTGCCCTCATAGGTGGCGAACACACCAACGAGGTCACCCTCGGCTGCGACATGGGTGAACGTTTGCACGTTGTCGGGAAACGCGGCCGCGTCCTCTCGAAGAAACGCCTTGAAGGCCTCGAGATCCCTGATATCGAGGTGCGGTGTCGCCTCGCAATGGCGAACGAAGTCGGCCGCGACGATGTCTTCGAGCGCGTCGAGGTCTCGTTCGTTCATTGCATCCTCGAGCCGGCTGACCAAGGACCGCATGACTTCGGTGCTCGTTGACACGACCGTTCCTTTCGGTTTGTAGACCTGTGTGCGCTGCGGCACAAATCTAGCGCTGGGGTGATTCCCCGTGCCCGAAACTTCGCGCCTGCCGCCAAACCCCACGGTATGGCGACATGCTCCACGGGATTCGACAGACAATGCGGCGGCGACGGCCTACGCTTCAAGGGCCACGGAGCGAGCCGTGGTGGAGACGACGACAATCGAATCGATCGGTCGGATCGTTGGTACCGAGGAGGCCGTCATGGAGGCAGTCATGGAGGCAGGTATGGAGGCAGGTATGGAGACAACCGTTGCGCTGGACGCCGAGAAGATGGCGGCATTCGGTCAGAAGATGTTTGGCATCCTCAATGGAGGAATGGCCGCCAACATGATCAGCATCGGTCACCGGGTCGGGCTGTTCGACGCAATGGGCGGGCTCGGCAAGGCGGCCACATCGGGTGAGATCGCCCAGGCCGCTGGCCTCAACGAGCGCTATGTGCGTGAATGGCTGGGCGCCATGACAACCGCGGGGATTGTCGAGTACGAACCGGGCCGGGGCGCCTACGTGCTGCCCGCCGAGCACGCTTGTATGACCACACGGGCGGCGGGTCCCAACAACTTCGCGAGCTACGCGCAGTTCATCCCCCTGTGTGCGGGCGTCGAGGACGAGCTGATCGACAAGTTCCGCCACGGCGGCGGCGTTCCCTACAGCTCCTACCCCCGCTTCCACGAGGCAATGGCCGAGATGAGCGGCGCGGTCATCGACGCGACCTTGATCCGGGTGACCCTCCCGCTGGTGCCCGGCGCGATCGAGGCGTTGCAGCGCGGCATCCGCGTCGCTGACGTGGGCTGCGGCAGCGGTCACGCCATCAACGTGATGGCCAAGGCCTTCCCCAACTCCACCTTCGTGGGAATGGACTTCGCCGACGCCGCGCTGGCGGTCGGCCGAGCCGAAGCCCACACCTGGGGCCTGAACAACGCCACGTTCCAGGCGCAAGACGCAGCCAAACTCGAAGGCAACGAGCCGTTCGACTTCATCACCACCTTCGATGCTGTGCACGACCAAGCAAACCCCCAAGCCATGGTCGACGGCATCTTCCGCTCGTTGGTCCCGGGCGGGCATTGGCTCTGCGTAGACATCCAGGCTTCCAGCCACGTTGGTGAGAACCTGACCCATCCGCTCGGCACCTTTATGTACGCCGTCTCCTGCTCCCACTGCATGACGGTCTCCCTCGCCTACGACGGTGAGGGCCTGGGGGCAATGTGGGGCGTGCAGAAGGCCCGCGAGGTGTTCGGCCAGGCCGGTTTCACCAAGGTGGCCGTCCACAACGTTGCGGGCGATCCGACCAACAACTACTACGTCTGCCACAAGGCCTAGCTCATGAGCCAACAGTGACAGTTTCTGGTCATCCCGGTTTACTAACAGCGTTCGCTGTTGACAGGGTGGGGCGAGGTGGAGCACCGTGGCAAACAGCGGGACCGTGGTGTAGTCCACCTCCCGAGCCATCCCCACCAGGCCCCAAAGACCAGTCGGAAACCCGGACGGTCGGCCGGTCTTGACGATGTGAAAGGAGGCCTATCATGCCCACTGCATGTGACCAGGACGAGGGTCCGCCCGACTGTGACCGCGCCTTTGTCATCGGCGTCAAGACGGCAGGAGCGCTCCCCTAACCTGGAGCCACCCGCTGAGGTAGGCCGATTTCGAGAGCCCGTCGCCGTTCTTGGCGTACGTTGGCGAAGGCGCAGCAACCCAGCTCGACTGACTCGAGAGGTGCTCGTTCCCTCCGGAGCGAGCACCTTTCGACGTTTTCCGACAGGACCGTCGTTGCTGGGGGGATAGCCCGTTTTCCGGTGGGATAGCTCGTTCGGTGCAAGGATGGCGGGATGGCCCCCGCAATTCAGCACCGCCGCGACTTCGACATCGAATACGGGACCGTCGATGCCCTTTCGCCGCTCATTCGTCGCATCGAATGTCACAACCCCGGACCCTTCACCTTCAAAGGCACCGGCACTTACGTGATCGGCCGGGGCCAGGTCGCCGTCATCGACCCCGGACCCAACCTCGAATCCCATCTGCAGACCATCGTGGACGGTTTGGGTCCCGACGAAGAGATCACCCACATCTTCATCACCCACACCCACTCCGACCATTCACCGGGGGCTGCCTGGCTCAAAGCCAAGACGGGGGCGGCCACCTACGGCTACGGACCCCACGGCGTGGTCGGGCCCAACGACCCCGACGACAAGGTCGACTTCTCGAAGTACTTCTCACCCGAGGACAAGGCTCGCTACGACAAGGAGTACGAGGATCTCGATCCGGCCCTCAAACGAGAGGGCCCCGATCTTGAGTTCCGACCCGACGAGCGGCTCGACGATGGCGATGAGGTGAGCGCCCTCGACGGCAGTTGGAGCCTGCGGGCGGTGTTCACCCCCGGCCACTGCTCCAACCATCTGTGCTTCTCCCTGCCCCAGGAGAGCGTGTTGTTCACCGGTGACCATGTCATGGGCTGGGCCACCTCGGTGGTGGGTCCCCCCGATGGGTCGATGAAGGACTACCTGGCCTCGTTACGCAAGCTGCTGCCCCGGCCAGAGGCCCGCTACTGGCCTACCCACGGGCCTTCGGTCGATGATCCCTTCACCTACGTGAGCAGCTTCCTCGC
Organism: Acidimicrobiia bacterium; assembly: GCA_031422955.1. Taxonomy (GTDB): domain Bacteria; phylum Actinomycetota; class Acidimicrobiia; order Acidimicrobiales; family CAIXPF01; genus CAIXPF01. The sequence goes on along the minus strand of JANPEN010000542.1, from coordinate 7,097 downwards.
CCATCGCGAGGACCGCGAAACCCAGATCCTGGCCTTTTTCGCAGGGGCCGCCGCCACCATCGCGGACCTGGTCCCCGGGCTCTACGCCGGCTACGACAAACGGCTGTGGTACCCCGCCGCCGGCTCCGTCTACGCCCATGTCCTGTCCATGATCGGGGACGGGCGCCTGCGGGTGGCCGGCGGAGGGGACCCCAAGCTCACCAGCACCTACGAAGCGGCACCCAAGTAGCGCATCGAGCCGACGAGGGTGACCGAGGAGCCGATGGCAACCGGCATCCACGCCAGCAAGCGCAGCCCAGCGCTGGTTTGGGGCCAGAGCATCTGGATGCCGGCCAACAAAACGATGCCGAAGATGATGAGCAGCAGACCCAGCGCGGCCAGTAGCGCGGCTTCGTTCTGGGCCGCCGCCACCACTGGAGTGCTGGCGGGGGCGACCTCATCCCGGCCGCGGCGGACGGGGACCCCTGCGGTCTGAGCGGTCGGATCGCTCCACAGCTCACCCGGACGAGCTTCCGGCGGGTACCACCGGTAATCGTTGGCCATCCACCAGCCCGGCCCGGGGGGAACCTCACCGTCGGGACCGCGCACCTCACCCTTCCAGAGCTGGCCGGGACGGGCCTGGGGCGGATACCAATAGCCATCGGCGGCCCGCCACCAACCCTGCGCTGTTGCATCACTTTTCACCCTCGCAGCGTTCGCCCCAATGGGGGAGCTGGCCATGGGATCATCGCCCTCAGGGTGAAGTAGGTTCCTGGCCCTATGTCCAGGTAGCTTGCCCGCAGCTAGCGCCCACGGAGCTGGGGCAGAACCTCGGTGCCGACCAGCGCGATGACGTCTTCGACCTGGTCCAGGGGGATGCCCCCGGCGTCGATGAGGACAAGGAGCCGGTCCAAGCCGAGCAGTTCGGCCATGGCCGACAGCCGCTCAACCGCTTCAGCCGGGCTGCCGCACACCGCGGGGCCTTCGATGAGGGTGTCGAACTCGAAGCTGCGGGCGCCGGCGCTGCGGACCATGGCCGCGAAGTCGACATAGTTCTCGAAGTAGGGCCGCCAACGGCGGCGGGCCTCCTGGGTGGTGGGGGCCACGTGGAGGTAGCAGGGGAAGGTGACGGACACCTTGTCGGCGAAGCCGTTGTCGATCATGGCCTGGCGGTAGCGGTCCACGATGGCGCGGTAGTCCTCGGGAAAACGGAACAAGCTGGGCAGCACAAAGGGCAGGCCCAGATCCGCGGCCAGATCGGCGGACACGTTCGACAGGCCCCCACCGATGTTGATGCGGGGGTGGGGTCGTTGCACCGGTCGCGGCTCGAGATGAACCTTGGTCAGGGGCGCCCGGAAATGGCCCTGCCAGGTGACCTCGTCCTCGGTGAGTAGGCGCAGCACCAGCCTCAGGTGCTCCTCGAAGCGGGGTCGCAGATCGTCGATGCTGTCGATACCGAAGGCGGTCATGGTGTTGAGGTCGACCCCGCGGGCGAAGGTGGCCTCGGCCCGCCCATCGGACAACACGTCGAGGGTGGCCAGATCCTCCGCTATGCGGACCGGATCGGCGTTGGCCAACAAGGTCACGGAGGTCCCCAGCTCAATGGTGGTGGTCACCGCCGCCGCGTAGCTCAACACCAGGAACGGCGAGGGCAGGGCGTAGCGACTGAAATGGTGTTCGCCCACCCCCAGGGTGCAGAACCCTGCCTCCTCGGCCCAAACCGCAGTCCGCATGAGGTCGTGGTAGCGGCCGGCCACCGTGGGCAGGATGCCGGTGGCCGGATCGGGAAGCACGTCAAGCAAGCTGAGCAATCCCAATTCGACCACGGGCGCACCCTAGGCGCCGGCGGATCGACCAGCGGGCGCGAACTAACCCTCCTGGGCAACCCACCACTCTTTGAGCGCCACCTCGGCGGAGGCGTCGTCGAGCGCTTCACCGGCCCGTTTGAGACTGAGTAGATGGCGCACGGCCTGGCCTACCAGGGGGCCGGGGCCGATGCCCAGCAGTTGCATGACCCTGGTCCCATCGATGGCGGGGCGCTCGGCCAGGCGGCGATCCTCCGCAGCCAACTCGGCGATTCGCACCTCGAGCTCGTCGACCTGTTCCGACAGCCGCTCGGCCTTGGCCCGGTTGCGGGTGGTGCAATCACAGCGGACCAGCTCGTTGAGGTCGCCCAGCAACGCGCCAGCGTCGCGGGCGTAGCGGCGCACGGCGGAGTCGCTCCAACCGTCGCTGTAGCCCTTGAAGCGGCCCGAGAGGCGCACCAGCTCCACCACCTCGCGCAGGAAAGCTTCCTCGTAGCCGAGTGCCCGCAGCCGTTTCCGGGTCTGCTTCGCCCCGACGGCCTCGTGGTGGTGAAAGGTGACCTGGCCATCGACGTAGGCCCGGGTGGCCGGCTTGCCAATGTCGTGGAAGAGGGCGGCCAGGCGAACCCGCAGGTCCGGTCGGGTCTTGGCCACCACCGCGATGGTGTGGCTGAGCACGTCTTTGTGGCGATGGATCGGGTCCTGCTCCAGGCGCAGGGCGGGCAGCTCTGGCACGATCCGCCCGGCCCGGCCCGATTCGACCAGGTCCCACAGCCCCCGGCTCGGATCCGCCTGGCCCAGCACATGATCGAGCTCGTGGCGGGAGGCCTCGTCACGGGCGGTACGGTCGTCACAGGAAACAGGCACGGTCATTGGATGCTAGCGGCGCCCGGCTGCTCGCTTCGCCTCAATTCCCCTACCGGGCAGCCCGACTAGCATCCGGCCCCGTGCTGGTAATCCGCGGGGGCGAGGTCATCGACCAGACCGGTCGACGCCGGGCCGATGTCCTCCTCGACGGGGAACGCATCGTGGCCGTCGGCAAGCTCGGCGGCCAAACCCCCCATGGCGCCACCGTGCTCGACGCCGACGGGGCGCTGGTCTGCCCAGGCTTCGTGGATCTGCACACCCATCTGCGCCAACCCGGTCAGGAGGAAGCCGAAACGGTGGAGACCGGGTCGCGAGCGGGGGCGCTGGGCGGCTACACAGCGCTGGTGGCCATGCCCAACACCGAACCGACCACGGACACCATCGAGGTCGTGCGTCAGGTGCGGCGGTGGGGTCTCGACGCCGGGCTGGTGCACGTGCATCCCGCTGCGGCCATCACCGTGGGACGGGCGGGGGTCGAGCTGAGCGATCTGGTCGCCCTCTACGCCGACGGGGTACGCATCTTCACCGACGACGGCAACGAGGTCGCCGACGCGGCGGTGATGCGGGCCGCGCTGGAATTGGCCGCCCGCCTCCCCGGCGCTGTCATCGCCCAACACGCCGAGTGCGCCGCCCTCGTTCGCCATGGCCACCTCAACGAGGGCCCCGTGTCCAAGGCCTTGGGTCTGGGAGGTCGCCCGGCCGTGGCCGAGGAGATCACCGTGGCCAGGGACCTGGCCCTGCTGCGCCTGGTCGGAGGCGGGGCGCGCTACCACGTGTTGCACGCTTCGGTGGCGGCCACGGTGGAGCTGGTTCGCCACGCCAAGGCCCAGGGCTGGGCGGTGACCATGGAAGTCACCCCCCAGCATCTGACGCTCACCGATGCTCACTGCTCGGGGGCGGATCCCACCTACAAGGTCAACCCGCCGCTGCGCAGCGAGGCAGACCTGGCGGCCCTGCGCGGCGCCCTCCGCGACGGGGTGGTCGACGCGGTGGCCACCGACCACGCCCCCCATCCCCCCGCGGCCAAGGCGCGGCCCTTTGCCAGTGCCCCGCCGGGCATGCTCGGGCTGGAAACGGCGCTGGGCGTGGTGCTGGGGCCCGCCGCCATCTCCCTGGAACGAGCAATCGCCGCCCTTAGTTGGGTTCCCGCCGCCATCGCTGGGCTGGCCGACCACGGCGGGCCGGTGGCCGCCGGCGGCCACGCCAACCTCTGCGTGTTCGACCCGGCCAAGCTGTGGTCCGTCGATGCCTCGGCGTTGTCCTCGAAATCTCACAACACCCCCTTCGCCGGCTGGAAGCTGACCGGCAAGGTTCGCCACACCGTGCTGGCAGGAAGGCCCACCGTGATCGACGAGGTAGCCCAACGATGAGGGCGCTGCAGTTTCGTCGTCAGGAACTCCGCTACGCGGCCGCCGCGGTGGGTTCACGGTTGTTCGGCTCCGATGGGGCCAAGGTCGGTCCCCTCAAGTTGGCCGAGGTGGACCCCGTCGAACTACCAGGACCTGGCTGGGTCAGGGTCCGGCCCCTGCTGGCCGGCATCTGCGGATCGGACCTGGCCACCGTGGCCGGTGAATCGGCCCGTTACTTCGAGCCGTTCGTCTCCTTTCCCTTCACACTCGGCCACGAGGTGGTGGGCCAGGACCCCGACGGCCGCCGGGTGGTGTTGGAGCCCGTGCTGGGTCCCGAGGCCCGCGGGTTCGTTCCCCCCTGGCCCGACGCCGCCCCCGGCGATGGCGACGACTACGGCCATCTGATCACCGGGGAGCTGGAGCCCGGCATCCAGATCGGTTACTGCGCCTCTACCGGCGGAGGCTGGTCGGGTGAGTTCGTGGCCCATCCCAGCCAGCTGCACCCCGTCCCCGACGTGCTCAGCGACGAGACCGCGGTGATGATCGAACCTCTGGCCGTGGCCTTGCACGCCGTCTACAAAGCCCAGGTGCAGCCAGGGGCGACCGTGGCCGTGCTCGGCGCCGGCACCATGGGTCTACTTACCGTCGCCGCCCTGCGCTTCGTGCAGCCGGATTGCCGTGTTTTGGTCGGGGCGAAGTACCGCCATCAACAAGACCTGGCCCGCCGGTTGGGCGCCGATCTAGTGGTGGAACCGGCCGGGTTGGCCCGAGCGGTGCGACGAGCAGTGGGCTGCCACCTCATCGGCGAGGACCTGGCCGGAGGGGCCGACGCCACCATCGACACACTCGGTCAGTCCGCCTCGATCCGGCAGTCCATTGGCCTCACTCGCCCTCGCGGTCGGGTCGTGCTGTTGGGCATGCCAGCAGGCGTGCGCCTGGAGCTGACCGCGCTGTGGCACCGCGAGACCCAGTTGGTGGGTTCCTACTGCTATTGCACGGAGACCCTGCAGGGCGGCGAGCGTCGTTCAACGTTCTCGCTGGCCATCGAGTTGGCCACCCGCATGGGCGAGGACCTGGGCGGGCTGGTCTCGGCCCGCTATCCGTTGGACCGTTACGCCGACGCCATCGGCCACGCTGCCAACGCGGGGGCCAGGGCCTCGGTGAAGATCTGCTTCGATCTGCGAGCCGAGAAACGCCCCTGACCAGGTCAGCTACCGCCGACCTTGAGCCATTCCTGGCGGGCTTCACGATGGCCCTTGGCCCCGGAGCCGACCACGCCGCCGGTGCGCACGTCGTTGATGATGTTTTCCAGTTTGTCCAACAGGCCGTACACATCGTCGGTGGCCCCGGCTTGGTCGAGATCGCCGAGGGCCACATGAATGGAACCCAGTCCTTCGCGGAACTGGCGGAACTCCTTTTCGAGCTCCTCGCGAGCCTCAGCGGGCGACTTGGCCATGACCCGCCGCCTCAGCGCTCTTCGCGGAACACCACGTGCTTACGCAACACCGGGTCGTACTTCTTGAGCTCAAGGCGCTCCCGGGTGTTCGTTCGGTTCTTCCGGGTCACGTAGGTGTACCCGGTGCCCTCCGTCGAGCGCATCTTGATGATCGGTCGCTTGTCGTTCTTGCCCATGGTGGTGGTTCTTATCTTCCCGCTCGGGGACCCGAGCCCGTACTTGTTGACCCGCTCGCGTGGTTGATCCGCTCGCGTGTTGATCTGCGGTGGGCGGGTTAGACCTTCTGGCCAGCGGCGCGCATGCCGGCCAGGACGGCTTCGATGCCCTTGCGGTTGATGGTCTTGATGCCTTTGGCCGACACCACCAGGGTGACCCAGCGGTTCTCAGAGGGGATCCAGAACCGCTGCTTCTGGATGTTCGGATCCCAACGACGGCGGGTTTTCCGATGGCTGTGGGACACGGTATTGCCGAAGCTGGGCTTCCGGCCGGTGACTTGGCAGATCTTCGACATGGGCAAATCCTCGGATGAGCGTCGTCTCGCAGCACGAAGCGGCGCGGCACGGAGCTGCGCAGCAGCGGCTAATCACTCTAGCGGACCGCGCCCCCACGCCGGCAAGGGCTAAACCAGTGGCGGGCTCCCCGTGTCATAGGAGTCGCGGCAGCGTTGTTTGAGAGGTGGATCAAAATGGCCAGCGGGAACCTGGGGGCGGGGTGGGAGGCCCTTGTCGCCCAGCGAGCCGGCTACGACGCGCTGGTCGACGCCACCGAGGAGATCGACCGATTTTGCTCCAGCACCGACTGGATCCTGCCCCTGCATCGCCAACTCGGCACCGGCAGCCTGATCGTGCAGGTCGACGAGGGAGCAGCCCTGGCCGTGACCCGCTTACCGGGCCGAGACCGGCGTTGTCTGCTGTGCGGCGTGGACGTCATGTGGGGTTACGCCCGACCGGTGGTGGGCCCCGATCTGGATGCCGGCGTGGAGCTGGTGGAGCGCCTGCTCGTCGACCAACGCCACGACAGCTACGGGCTACTGCTGGCCGGTGTGGTGGCTCACACTGCCTTCGCGGTTCGGATCACGGACCGGCTGCGGATGCGGCTGGTCAGCGTGGCGGAACCGGTGGGACGTCGGGTGGCCTGGCTGGACGGAGGTATGGAGGCGTATCTGGCCCGCCGCTCGCCAGTGTTCCGGCGCAACGCCCGCCAGGCGGCAGGGCGGGCGGAGCGGGCCGGCGTGCACTTCCAGTGGATCCGCGGCGGCGGTCCTGAGGTGGTCGAGCGGGCCATACGGGTCGAGCGGGCCAGCTGGAAGGGCCGTCAGGGCTCGGGCCTTTCCGACCCCGCCTTCGGCCGGTTCTACCTGGACCTGGCGGCCGGACTGGAAGACACCCACCGGCTGCGGGCTGGTTTCGCGGTGCTCGGGCGTCAAGACGTTGGCTACATTCTGGGGGCGGTGCGGGGGGACAGCTACCGCGGGCTACAGATCAGCTACAGCAGCCATTTCCCCGCCCTGTCGCTGGGCAACCTATTGCAGCTGGGCCAAATCGCTGAGCTGGTGAGCGAGGGCATCGGGCGTTACGACCTGGGCATGGACATGCCCTACAAGGCCTCCTGGTCCGACGAGCTGTTCGTGACGGAGACCCT
>JANPEN010000541.1:0-3589 GCA_031422955.1 Acidimicrobiia bacterium | reverse complement strand
GGCGGCGGTGGCCATCATCGGCGTGCAGGGCCTGAATTGGGGCTTCGATCGAGGGCTGTCGAATAACCGCGACCTCAGGATGCTTGAGGGCTTCGTCATCACCGGCGGCCAGATGACCTTCACCACCCTGCTACTCATCGGGGTGGGTTGTGTCATCGGCGCGCTCGGTTCGGGCATCGCCGTCAGCCGCTTCCTGGACGTGTGAGCGCCGCCGATCCGCTGGTCGAGCTGGCCCAGCGGGTGGGTCTGGTCACCGGCTACCAGGCCACCAACGGTCAGTGGGTCCAGCCCTCCTCCCATGATCTGGTGGCCACTCTGCGCAGCTACGGGGTGGACCTGGAGCGGGTTGAAGACGCCGGCGCCGCCCTCGATCGCCTCGAGGCCGCCCGTGCCGCTGAGGTAGTCAGCCCGGTGCTGGTGGCCTGGGACGGTCAGCTGGCACCGGTGGCGGTTCGGTTGGGTCCGGCGCTGGTCATGCTCCGTCTGGAATCGGGTCAGGAGTGGACCGAGCCAGCCGAGCTCTCCCTGCAGGACGGCTGGCTGCGGTTGTTGCGGCGCCTGCCGTTTGGGCGGCACGAGCTGGTGCTGCTGGCACGCCAGGGTGAGGCCGAGCATCGGGCCTGGATCCTGTCCGCCCCGCGGGTGGCTTGGCGGCCAGTGGCCGGTAGCGAGCGGCGCTGGGGGGTGTTCGTCCCCACTTACGCCCTGCGCCGCCGTGATCAACCGAGCGCCATTGGGGACCTGGCCGATCTGGAAGCGGCCTTTGACTGGTTGGCCACCCAAGGGGGTCAGGTGGTGGTCACCCTGCCCATGCTGGCCACCTTCTTGGACGAGCCGGCTGAGATCAGCCCCTATGCCCCGGTCAGCCGACGGTTCTGGAACGAGCTGTTCGTGGACGTGCGGGCCCCCGCCGCCCGAGCCGGCATAGATCTAGGGGGGGCCGGCACCGATCGCGGCCCCGATCTGGGTGCCGGGCTGGGCGCCGATACAATCCAGGGTGATGGCCTGATCGACTACGCCGGCGCCTGGGCTCCCCGCCGCAAGGTGCTGGCCCAGCTGGCCCATCGCTTGGTCGATGACCCCGAACTGGTCCACTGGGTGAGCCAACATCCCCTGGTCGAGGAGTACGCCCGGTTTCGGGCGGCCGGGGCCCGCCACGGGCGCGACTGGCGCCGTTGGCCTCGACGCCTCCCCCACGATGGAGACAGAGCCGAGGTCGCCTTCCACGTCACCGCCCAGTGGCTGATGGCACGCCAACTGGCTCGTTTGCAACGCAAGGTGTCGGCCAGGGGCCAGCTGTTGGCTCTCGACCTGCCCCTGGGGAGCCACCCCGACGGTTTCGATGTGTGGCGGGAAGGCGAGCTGTTCGTGGAGGGCATCTCGGTGGGGGCCCCTCCCGACGGCTTCTTCACCAGGGGCCAGGACTGGGGCTTCCCGCCCATCCATCCCGAACGCTCCCGGGCCCAGGGCCATGCGTTCTTGCAGGCCTGCATCCGCCATCACGTGGCCCATGCCGGTTTGTTGCGGGTCGATCACATCCTGGGCCTGTTGCGGCTGTACTGGGTGCGGCCCGAAGGCGGCGCGGCCGGCGGGGTCTACGTCCACTATCCCCTGGAGGAGCTGTTGGCCATCATCGCCATGGAGGCAGCCAGGGCCGGGGCTGTGGTAGTGGGCGAGAACCTGGGGACCGTCCCTCCCGAGATCACCGAGGCCATGACCGCCCACGGGATCCTCGGTTGTGCCGTCAGCCAGTTCGACGCCTACGAGGTGTTGGCCGGGGACGAGCGGGCTGTTCCGATGCCTTCGGCGTCGAGCGTGGCGTCCCTCAACACCCATGACACAGCCACCTTCGCCGCCTTCTGGAGCGGGGCGGACGCCATCGACCGGGCCCAGTTGGGCTTGTTGAATGCCGAGGAAGTGGTTCTTGAGCAGGACCAACGGGCCCGCCTACGGGTCGCCTTGGCCGCCCGCTTGGGGCTGGCCGAGCCCGACCCGTTCGACCCGTTGCCCGCCGCGGCCGCCTTGCTGGGCCACGCCTCCCAGAGCGACGCCGCCTTGGTGGTGATCAACGTGGAGGACGGCTGGGCCGAACCCAACCCGCAGAACGTGCCGGGCACCGTGACCGAGCGTCCCAACTGGCGCCGCCGGGTGGCGGTACCGCTGGAGGACTGGGAAAGCCATCCGGGGTTGGTGCGCCTGGTCGAAGCGGTGGCGCAACCCCGACCGGGCTGGGTAGCTACAACGGTGGCGCCCCCCAGGCTGGCGCCGGAGGCTGGTTGAGGACTAGGCCGGAGGCCATGGCCTACGAGACGATCCTGTACGACGTGAGCGATCGCGTCTTGACCATCACTATGAACCGTCCCGAGCGGCTCAACGCTTTCACCGAGCAGATGCGGGTCGAGATGACCGACGCCTTAGACCGCGCCGACGCCGATGACGACGTGCGGGCCATCATCGTGACGGGTGCCGGGCGGGGCTTCTGCGCAGGTGCCGACCTGGGTCGGGGTGCCGCCACCTTCAACTACGACGAGCGCGCTGGGGACAACCCCGCCGACCCCGGCCCGCAACGCTGGAACCGTGACGGCGGCGGACGGCTCACGCTGCGCATCTTCGATGTGAACAAGCCCATCATCGCCGCCGTCAACGGGCCCGCGGTAGGCATCGGCGTCACCATGCAGCTGCCCATGGACATCCGTATCGCGGGCGAATCGGCCCGGTTCGGGTTCGTCTTCTCTCGGAGGGGCATCGTGCCCGAGGCCTGCTCGACGTGGTTCCTGCCCCGGGTAGTGGGCATCTCCAAGGCGCTCGAATGGGCGTACAGCGGCCGGGTCTTTTCCGCCCAGGAGGCCCTGGAGGGCGGGCTGGTGGCCAAGGTGGTGCCCGACGAGGAGTTGTTGCCCACCGCCAGGGCCCTGGCCGCGGAGATCGTCGAGAACACCTCGGCCCTGTCGGTGACGCTCATCCGGCACATGATGTGGAAGCTGCTGGGCGCCGACCATCCAATGGAGGCCCACAAGCTGGACTCGCGGGGAGTGCAGGCCTTGGGTCGGGGGCCCGACGCCGCCGAGGGGGTCTCCAGCTTCCTGGAAAAACGTCCGCCGGCCTTCACCGGGCGCCCCAGCGCCGATCTACCCGACTACTTCCCGTGGTGGGATCAGCCCGAGTTCTCTTAGTTCGTCGTCGTCTCGCAGCTTCCCTTCTCGCCGCACCGTCCCCGCTATCCTGCATCTGAGCTGGCCTTTCTCGGAACGAATCGATGTCGATTCGTTCCGAGCAGGTCCAATTCGCCCGTTGGGGGTCCTGAACCACTGCCGTTGGCCAACACCATTCGTGGTGTATTGGCGGCGCTCGATGGTGTGGTCCGGTCCGCCCCGGGCCTGTCTCCCCGCCGACAACAGCCAGTAGGGTGGCCGGGCGCGGGCGGCGCGAGGACCCTGGGGGTCAAGATGGTTGCTGGGCTGTTCGCCGCCGTGGCGGCACCCGGCCGGGAAACCGGTACGGGAACCGGAGCCGAACTCGGTCGCTGGATCGATCAGAATTTCGCCCTGGCCCTTACCGTTTCCGTCGTGTCGGTCGCCACCCTGTTGGT
>JANPEN010000540.1:0-2417 GCA_031422955.1 Acidimicrobiia bacterium | reverse complement strand
CCAACTGAGCTACGCGCCCGGAGGCGGTCAGGCTACCGGGCGTTGAGGCCGCGGGAGAATAGCTCGACCGAACAACTCGGGAACACCGCCAAGGATCCAGGCCAAGTTCGGGCCGGCCGGGCCAGCCGGGCCAGCCGGTTCAATCGCGGCCGGAGACGAAGGGCATCACGTCGTGGCGCTCGAGGGCGGCGAGGGCGGTGCGGGTTTCTTGTTGGAGGCGAGGCAGAGCGTCGCGGCCGAACCACTGGGCGTCGACGAGCTCAGGGGATGTGGGCGTCACGGTTTCGGGCGGCTCTCCGACCACGGTGGCTCGGAACACGAAGTCCATCCGCCGGGGGGCGATGTCCATGACCAGCTTGGCCGGGCCGGCGAGCTCAATGGTCAGGCCCACCTCCTCACCCACCTCTCGCCGAGCGGCGTCGGCGGGGCTTTCGCCCTTGCCCAGTAATCCGCCGGGCAGGCCCCAACCGTTGCGGTAGCTCTGGCGAATCAGCAGCATGGCCCCGTCGGCCCGCTCGATCACCACGATCGACCCGGCCGTGAAGGTGGGGCTGACCGCCCGCACCACCCGGCGGCGGGCCTGCACCGGCAACCGGGCGAACACGGCCAACGCCAGCCGCTGCGCCCACCAACGCACCTGGCCTCGTCTCATCCTCAACCACGCCCTTCGCTCAAGCCGGGCTCAGGGGCCACGGCCTGACCCCAGCGGGCGACCAAGGCCGCCACCAACTCGGGGGGCCCGGCCACCGGGGTACGACGGGCCCCGTGGTCGAGCACCACCAGTTGGCGTGCATGGACGTCCTCGACCGCCACCCCGGCCTCGGTGGCCACCAGCATGCCGCCCAAGTAGTCCCACGGCCCGTGGGCGTTGGCCGAGCAGTCCAAATACGCATCGACCTGGCCGGTGGCCACCGCGCACAGATCCAGCGCCAACGCCCCCAGGGTGCGGTACTGGCGCCAGCCAAGGTGCTGGGGGGCGTGACCCGACAGCAGAACCAGCGCTTCTGCCAGCTCACGGGGCCGGTCGGGGGGCGACCGGAAGCCGACCCCGTTGCGGGTGGCACCACGCCCCCGTATAGCGGTGAACTCCTCGCCGGTGGCCAGATTGCGGACCAGGGCCACCCAGGGACCGGCCCCATCGACCACGCAGAGCGAGGTGGCATACCAGGGCAACCCGGAGGCGGCGTTGGTGGAGCCGTCGAGCGGGTCGAGAACCACGATCAGCCCGCCGGCTCGGGCCAACGCTGCGGCCACGCCCTGGTGGGCGCCGGGCCCGCTCAAACCCGACTCCTCGCTCAGCACCACCAGCCCAGCCCCGTGCAGTACCGCGCCGGCGGCCGCGTCAGTAGCCAGGTCGCTGTGGTGCTGGCTGGCGCTACCTTCGATCAACTGGCGGGAGCTGGCCCCGTCCAGCGCCTCGGCCACGGCGTCCGCCGCTCGGCTCAGCAGCACCAAGAGTGCATTCTCCGTCACCCACTGATCGTAGAGGGCGCTGGGACGACCGCGGTCCCACGCCTCCCCGAGGCTCCGAACAGCTCGGCAGGGGGCCGCTGGTCCCACTGGCCAGCCGGCGCAGTACGATATCGGGGGCTTCCATCGAAGGAGAACGCCAGGTTGGCCGTGATAGACGTACCGGGGTTCGTCGCCGATCTCAAAGATCATGCGGTTGACCACGGTTTCCACATTCACGAAGAACGTCATTTTGTTGAGACGTACTCCCTGCGCCAGACGTGGGAGGTCGAACTGCACCCAGAGGACGCCTGCGACGGGCCCCTCCACCTGCACCTCTCCCTCGACGTTGACCCTCGCTCGATGCTCGCCTTCGAAGACGCGGTGCTGGCCCTGGCCGACGAGGAAGAGCCGGCCGACGCCTTCCAGTTCCCCATGCTGTTCAACTGGTCGCTCCCCCCGCTGCAACACCTGCCCGACCTGTTGGTGCTGGCTACCGACCTCGCCGGCATCGGAGGGCCGGACCTGCCCATTGAGGTGTCCGCCATCGACTCCACCGCCACGGTGACCGACGCCCCCGAGCGCACCATCACCATCACCGCCAGGGCCGAGGTGTCCCTGGCCAAGATCCTCATGGGCCAGCAGTTGTTGTGCGACGAACTCGAACGCTGCAAGCAGGTGAGCCTCTACCTGCTGGAACGGGCCCCGAGCTGGCTCGAAGGCGCCTGAGCGCCGCCATCTGCGGTCTCGCGGGTGCCGGCGCTACCGCCCAGGCGTCGCCCCGGCCAGCTGGACAGATCCGGTCGTAGGGCGGCCAGCGAGCGGGTGCGCACACAGCCCCACCACACTCCGGTGGCGTAGGCGACGTCGTCGATCACCCGCAGGGCAGTGAAACGAAGCGGATCCACCGGCGGAGCCAGCGCCCGCCAGTCCAGCAGGGCGGGGACCACCGCGGCGGCCAGCACCGT
>JANPEN010000539.1:0-9441 GCA_031422955.1 Acidimicrobiia bacterium | reverse complement strand
TACGCCACCGACGAGATCCTGGTCGTGCTGCTGGCCCAGGCCGGGGTGGGCGTCGCCGCCTTCACCCGCTTGGTGCCCATCGCCCTCGTGGTTTGCGGACTGTTGGCCATCGTGGTCACCAGCTACCGCCAGACGCTGTTCGCGTATCCCAGCGGAGGCGGCAGTTACATCGTCAGCCGGGAGAACCTGGGCATCACCCCTTCGCTGGTGGCGGGCGCTTCGCTCATGGTCGACTACGTGCTCACGGTGGCGGTTTCGGTGGCCGGTGGCGTGTTGGCCATCCGCTCCGCGGCCAACCTGGGTACCCACTGGGCGGTGCCGCTCTGTCTGATCTGCATCTTCGTGATGACGGTGGCCAACCTGCGGGGCCTGAAAGAATCCGGGGCACTGTTCGCGGGGCCGACGTACTTCTACATCGTCATGCTGATCGCCTTGATCGGGGTCGGGCTCTATCGGGTCTTCCTGCGGGATCTCGGGCCTATCCCGGTCGAGGAACTGGTGCGCAATGGCCAGCTCAGCGAGGAAGCGCTGGAATACAGCAAGCAGGTCGGGGTGCTGTCGTTGCTGATGCTGCTGCGGGCCTTTTCTTCGGGGGCGGTGGCCCTATCGGGCGTTGAGGCGGTATCCAACGGCGTGCCGGCGTTCCGCAAGCCCGAGTCCAAGAACGCAGCCACCACCTTGATCTGGATGGCGGCAATCCTGGGTTCCTGCTTCTTCGGCATCTCAATGCTGGCTTCCCGGCTCAAGCCCTTCCGTGGCGATCACGACGCCACCGGCATCGCCCTCATGGCCCAGCACGTCTACAGCGGACGGGGGGTGTTGTTCTGGATGACCCAGATCGCCACCTTCGCCATCCTCATCCTGGCCGCCAATACCGCCTACGCCGACTTCCCCAGGCTGTCTTCCATCATCGCCCGCGATGGCTTCCTGCCCCGCCAGTTGGGCAACCGGGGCGATCGGTTGGTGTTCTCCAACGGCATCGTGTTCCTCGCCGTCATGGCCGGCATCCTCATCGTCGTGTTCAAGGGCAACATCAGTGCCTTGATCCCGCTGTACGCAGTAGGGGTGTTCACCGGCTTCACCCTCTCCCAAGCCGGGATGGTGCGCCACCATCTGCGTATCCGGGAGCCTCGCTGGCAGACCAGCCTGGTCATCAACGCCGTCGGGGCGTTCACCACTGGGATCGTGGCCCTGGTGGTGGTGGTGTCCAAATTCACCGAGGGCGCCTACCTACCCGCCATTGTCATCACCCTGCTGGTCTTGCTGTTCCGTTCCATCAGCAAGCACTACCGCCACCTGGCCACCGCCCTGCGGGTGACCCCCGAAGAGGTCCGCGCCATCTCCGTGAACCACACCGTCATCGTGTTGGTCGGCTCGGTGCACCGAGGCGTACTGGAGGCACTGGCTTACGCCCGCTCGCTACGCCCCGAACACCTCGTTGCCCTGCACGTAGTGTCCAACGAGGAGGAACAGCAGCGCATCGAGAAACTATGGGCGGACTACGGCTTCGAAGATCCCCTCGAGATCTTGTTCTCCCCCTACCGGGAGCTGTCCGGCCCGATCCTGCGCTACATCGACCAGATCGACGCTCGTTGGGACAACGACACCATCACCGTGGTCATCCCCGAGTTCGTAGTTCACAAGTGGTGGGAGCATCTGTTGCACAACCAAAGCGCCTTGTTCCTCAAGGCCAGGCTGCTGTTCCGCAAGGGAACGGTGGTCACCTCCATCCCCTACCACACCCGCTAACCGTTCGGTCAGGATTGGCTGACCTCGGCTTCCTCGCCCAGGCCACCCTCTAGCAGGGAACCGGTGAGGCGGCGGCGGCGGTGGCGCAGATGGCGCACGATCTCAATTGCGATGGTGACGCTGACCGCGGCGGTGAAGGCAATGACAAAGGCGAGGGTGTGGTTGTCCTCAAACGTCTTGCCTCCCACGAAGCCCAAGGTGGCCGCGTAGGTGGCCCAGATCACGCAGGCCAGCCCGTCGAAGAGGGCAAAGCGGCGCCGGGGCTGACGGGTCACCCCGCAGGAAACGGTGATGGCGGTACGCCCGCCGGGGATGAAGCGGGCGGTGAGCAACAACAACCCACCCCTGGCTTCAAGCTGGCGGGCCGCCCAGTCCAAGCGCTTGAGGCCTTTGGGACCCCGGAACAAGGTGCGGCGCAGGAACCCTTCCGCCGACACCCCCAGCTGATAGGCGGCGTTGTCGCCCAGGAACGCCCCCAGCGCCCCGCAGACAATGACCAGGGGCAACAGTTGGTCACCTTGGCCGGCGGCGACCCCACCGATGATGACCATGGTTTCGCTGGGCACGATGGGCACGACGGAGTCGAAAGCGGCGATGGCGAAGATCACCAACAGAAACGACGGCGAGCCCGACAGCTCGGCCAGCCGGTCGATCAGGTCCCCGATCCAGCCGAAGAAGTCACCGAAAACTCCGGCGAGTAGGACGGCGATCACAACGTTCGATGCTCCACGTCGCTTAGGGTAGCGAGCGCCAAGTCCCCGGCCCGCCGTGCTCTTCGCTGTTTCGAAGTGCCCCGATCAAACGGCGCGTGAGCGGACAGGGATGGGCGGCGCCGCTTCGGGGCGGGGGAAACCGACCACCGTGTAGATATCGGGCTCATCGAGGGTCTCGCGCTCCAGCAGCAGGGCGGCCAGGGCATCAAGGCGGGGTCGATGCTCGGCCAGCAACCGCAAGGCGGTGGCGTAGCACTGCTCCACGATGCGGCGCACCTCGGCGTCGACCAGTTCTTGGGTCTTCGGTGAGGTGGCGTCGACCCCAGGCAAGAGTGGACCTTCGCCGGGCCGGGGCAGCACCGCCACCGGCCCGATGAGCTCGGACATGCCCCAGCGACCGACCATCTGGCGGGCGATCATGGTGACCTTCTCCAGGTCTGATTCTGCCCCGGTGGTGACGTTGCCGTAGACCACCTGCTCGGCGGCCCTACCGCCCAGGGCCATGACGATACGGCCCATCAGATAGGCCTCGTCGTAGTCGTAGCGATCCGCGTTGGGAGCCTGGAAGGTGACCCCCAGGGCGGACCCGCGAGGGATGATGGAGATCTTGCGCACCGGGTCACCCGGGTTCATCAAGATGCCGGTCACCGCATGGCCGGACTCGTGGAAGGCGGTGCGTTCACGTTCCACCGGACTCATGGTGATGGAACGAGCGGTGCCCAACACCACCTTTTCGAAGGCGTCGGTGAAATCGGCCTGCTCCACCCGTTCGTGGTTGCGCCGAGCCGCCATCAGGGCGGCCTCGTTGACCAGATTGCGCAAATCGGCACCGACCATACCGGGGGTCGATGCGGCCACGCCGGACAGATCCACGTCGTCACCCAACGGCACCGCCCGGGTGTGCACAGCCAGGATGGCCTTGCGTCCGTTGACATCGGGCGGGTTGACCACCACGTGGCGATCGAAGCGGCCGGGACGCAACAACGCCGAGTCCAAGATCTCCGGCCGGTTGGTGGCGGCCAACACGATGACGCCCTCCGAACCGGAAAAGCCGTCCATCTCGGTCAGGATCTGGTTGAGGGTCTGCTCACGTTCGTCGTGACCACCGAAGCTGGCCCCCGAGCTGCGGGCCCTGCCAATGGCGTCGAGCTCGTCGATGAACATGATGGCCGGCGCGGCCTTCTTGGCCTGATCGAACAGGTCGCGCACCCGGGAGGCGCCCACCCCCACGATCATCTCCACGAACTCCGAAGCCGAAAGCGAAAAGAAGGGCACCCCGGCCTCGCCGGCCACCGCCCGCGCCAACAGGGTTTTGCCCGTTCCCGGCGGACCCGACAGCAGCACACCACGCGGTATGGAGGCGCCCAGCCGACGGTACCGTTCGGGATTGCGCAGGAAGTCCACGATCTCGACCAATTCGTCTTCTGCTTCGTCGATGCCGGCCACGTCGGCGAAGGTGGCCCGCTTGATGTCGTTGTCGCCCCGCTTGGCCCGGGAGCGGCCCATGTTCATCATCCCGCCCATGCCCCCCTTACGAAACATGGTCACGAAGATGCCCACCAATAGGACGGTGGGACCAAAACCGAACAGCAGGCTCTGCCAGAACGGCACCTGGCGGGTGAGGGAACGGGCGTTGACCGTCACGCCCTTGGCCAGCAACACCTCAATGACCTTGTCGTCACCGAGGCTGGGTCGCTCGGTAACGAAGCGGGTGGCCGCCTCCGTACCTGCCTCGGGGGCGACCGCTAGGGCAAACCGACCCTCGATGGCACTGCCCACCGAGGTCACCTCCTCGACGTTGCCGGCGTCGACCTCGGCTCGGAATTGGGTGTAGGAGACCCGCACCTGCGGCTCGGGAGGGGTAGTGGCGAACTGGTTGTAGACGAACCAGTTCAGCACCAGCAGGGCCAGCAGGATCAGCCAGAACCGGGGACCCTTGGGAAACAGGCTGGAGCTGGCGGAGCCTTTGCCAGCGCTGGGCGGCTCTTGGGGTAAACCCTCCACCCGCCAACCCGGCGACGGGGTGGGACGATCAACGTCGTCTTGGCTTGCCCTTGGCTTCACGTCGGAACTCGACACCCGACCTCCTGGATGGTCCGCCTCCTCTATCGGCCAGTCCTGGTGTCGGGTTCACCCCTCGTTGGGGTAGAGGCACTAGCTTGTGCGCCGTGTCGGTACGGCGGGGTCATTTTCGAGTCATGATGACCGCGTTCGGCGCGGGCTTGGCCGCGGTGGCCTGCATCTCCACTGAACCGGCTCTGGTTGCGGTCAACGGCCAGAACCCGGTCAGGACCGAACAGTCCGACCAGCACCCTTCGAGCCAAGCCACCACCGGCGTCGGTGCCGCCGCGGTCTCCACCACCACGGCGCCCGAACCCACCACCACCACGGCGCCGCCGCCGCTCAATCTCTACGCCGAGACCACCCTCGGCAAGCTCGCCCCCCAGGTGCGAGACGTGCCCGCCCGCGTCTACGTGCCCAACAGCGACGGCCACTCGGTGACCGTTATCGACCCCGTCACCGGGGCGGTGACCCAGACCACCAGGGTCGGGGTGATGCCCCACCACATCACCCCCAGCTGGGATCTTTCCACGCTGTACATCCTCGACACGGCCGGCAACGTGATCGTGCCCATCGACCCCCGCACCGCAGCCCTCGGCACCCCCATCCCGGTGGAAGATCCCTACAACCTGTACTTCACGGTCGATGGCAACACCGCTCTGGTCATCGCCGAGCGTTACAAGCGCATCGATGCCCGCAACCCTAAGACCTGGGAGCTGTTGTGGTCGGTGTCCGTCCCCCACGCCGGGGTCAACCACGGCGACTTCTCCCCCGACGGCCGTTACTTTTACGCCACCTGCGAGTTCTCCGGCTGGGTGGTCAAGATCGACCTGCTGGAACACCGCATCGTGGCCGAAGTCAAGGCCGGCAACCAGCCCATCGACCTGCGCATCTCGCCCGACGGCACCCGCCTCTACGTCGCGGATCAGGCCCGCCACGGCGTGATCGTGCTCGACCCGACCGACCTGCACGAGCTGCAGTTCATCCCCACCGGGACAGGCACGCACGGGCTGTACCCCTCCCGCGACGCCACCAAGCTCTACGCCACCAACCGCTTGGGCAGCTCCGTTTCCGTCATCGACTTCGCCACCAACCAGGTCGTGGCCACGTGGACCATTCCCAACGGCGGCTCACCCGATATGGGTTCGGTGTCCGCCGACGGCACCCAGTTCTGGGTGTCGGGCCGTAACCACGGCGAGGTCTACGCCTTCGACACGACCACTGGCGCCCTGGTCCATCGGATCAAGACAGGGGCCGGCGCTCACGGCCTCACCTTCTTCCCTCAGCCCGGCCGCTTCAGCCTGGGCCATACCGGCAACTATCGTTAACTTTCGGTTGTAGGGTCGGGCGACATGTCTTACGAATCTGGTTTGGAAACTCGTCGGGCCGTGCTTGGTGCGGACTACGTCGACAACGCGGTCGACAACGCCGACGACTTCACCCGTCCCCTCCAGGAGCTCGTCACCACCTACTGCTGGGGTGAAGTGTGGGGCCGGCCCGAGCTGGACCTCAAGACCCGCAGCCTCTTGAACCTGGCCATGCTGACCGCCCTCAACAAGCCCCACGAGCTTCGCCTGCACGTGCGGGGCGCCATCAACAACGGGGTCACCCCGGTGGAGATTCGCGAGGTACTCCTGCAAACCGCCATTTATTGCGGCGTGCCGGCCGCGGTGGATGCCTTCCGCACCGCCCACGACGAGCTGAAACAGCTCGGGGTGCTGTGATGATTGCCCACCGAATCAACCAAACGATAGGGCTCACCCTGGGTGGTTGAACGTGGCGCAGTTGGACCGGGGGCAAGGCCGGGCGGGGTGCCCGGCGGGGACCTACCCATCGACGCCGTATTGGGCCAGTTGGTCGACCTGTTGGAGCGGGGACGTAGGGCGGTGGTGGCGGCGGAGCCCGGCTCGGGCAAGACCACCCGCGTGCCGCTGGCCATCGCCGACGCCTTTCCGGGGCGGGTGTTGGTGCTGGAACCGCGGCGGGTGGCGGCTCGTTCGATGGCGGGCTACCTGGCCCGCACCCGGGGCGAGGCCGTCGGCGCCAGCATCGGGCTGACCACCAGGGACGATCGCAAGGTCAGTGAAGCCACCCGCGTCGAGTTCGTCACCGAAGGGGTCCTAACCCGCCGCCTGCAGCGCGATCCCCAACTGCGGGGCGTGACCACCGTCGTGTTCGACGAGTTTCACGAACGCTCCCTAGCGGCCGACGTGGGTCTGGCCCTGTGTCTCGATGTGGCCGCCGGGCTACGCGAGGACCTCCGGATCGTGGTCATGTCCGCCACGCTGGACCACGACGCAGTAGCGACTCTGCTCGACGGAGCCCCAGTGGTGCGGGCCGCCGGACGCAGCTTCGAGGTGGAGACGCTCTACCGGCCCGTTCCCTCCGCCGGGCCCCAGGCGCGGGAGGCCGCGGTAGTGGCCGCCATCGCCGAGGCCTTGGCCGACACCACCGGAGACGTGTTGGTGTTCCTGGCCGGGGCGGGCGAGATCCGCCGGACGGAGCGGCGGCTGGTCGGCGTCAGCGCCACCAGGGGGGTAGACGTGTTGGCCCTGCACGGTCAGCTCAGCCCAAGCGAGCAGGACCGGGCGCTGGCCCCCGCCGCGCCGGGGCGGCGCAAGGTTGTGCTGGCCACCAACGTGGCAGAGACCAGCCTCACCGTGCAGGGGGTCACCGCGGTGGTGGACAGCGGGATGGTTCGCCGCTTTCGCGAGGGCGGGACAGGACGCTTCGGGCGTTTGGTGACGGAGCGGACCAGCCAGGCGGAAGCAGACCAGCGCCGGGGCCGGGCCGGCCGGCTCGGTCCCGGCCGCTGCTATCGCCTGTGGACGACAGCCGACCATGCCCAGCTACGTCCGCTCGCCGGCGCCGAGATCCTCAATCGCGACCTGAGCGGACTGGCGTTGGAGCTGGCCGCATGGGGGGTCAGTGATGCTTCGACGCTCCGCTGGCTCGATCCTCCCCCCACCGACCGACTCGAGGCGGGAAAGGTCCTCGACACGGAGCTCGGCCTGTTAGACGGCCAGGGCCGGCCCACCCCAAGCGGGCGATCGGTCCTCGAGTTGGGCCTCGAACCGCGCCTTGGGGCCATCGTGGTAGCCGGACAAGCCAGCGGAGAGACCGGGCTGCGCCAGGCCTGTCAGGTGGCGGCCCTCATCGAGGAAGGGGACTTTCTCGATGGGGGTTTCCTCACCGGGATCGAACAAGGGCCCATCGGGGCGGACCTCAACGATCGTCTCGACGCCTTGGAAGGGGACCGGCAACCGGCCGGGTCGGTAACCGGCGGCCTGAACGAGGGGCGCCGCCGGCGGGTGCGGCTACGAGTCCAGACCCTGGAACAGCGAGCCCGCCGCCTGCCCGACAAATCCAACGCCCATCGCTCCACGCACCCGGGGCTGGGGGCGACCAGCCTGGCCGCCTTGTTGCTGGCCGGGATGTCGGACCGCATCGCCCAACGGCGAGATGGCGGCGATGGGCGCTACCGATTGCGCCACGGCGGCGGGGTGCAGCTCCCTGCCAATGATCCACTCGGGCGGGAACGTTATTTGATTATTCTCGATGCCGGCGGGTTAGCCCGGTCGGGACCGACCGGCCCCAACCAAGGCCAGAACCCGAGCCACACGGCATCGGCGGATCCGCTGGTCCGGCTGGCCGCGCCACTACCCGCCGCCTTGGTTCCGACCGGTACGGAGGAGATCTCGGTGCGCTGGAGCGCGAATGGCACCGGAACCGGAGACGTCGTGGCCCAGTCGGTCCAGCGTCTCGATGAGCTCGTGGTGAGCGCCCGTGACCTCAACCCCGGGTCGCTGCGAGACCTCGATGTGAGCGAGGCCCTGCTGGAAGGTATCCGCCGCAACGGGCTGTCCGTGCTAGGCGGCGTTGATCGGGCCACCGCCCTGCAACGTCGCATTCACTTCTGCCGCGCCGTGTTGGGTTCCCACTGGCCTGATGTGTCCGACGCGGCGTTGCTGGCATCGCTCGAGGAATGGCTCACACCGTTTCTGGTCGGGGTGAGGCGTCGGGCCGATTTGGGCCGAGTGGATCTTTCCCAACTCCTGTGGTCGCGCCTGGATCCACAACAACGACGATCGTTGGACCGTCTGGCCCCCTCTTCGCTTTCCCTGCCTGGGCGCCCCGCTGGCAGCGGGTCGAGGGTCGGGCGCACGATCCCTATCGACTATGAGCCGGAGCGCCCGATGCTGGCGGTGAAGCTCCAAGAACTCTTCGGCCTACGTGATCTCCCCCGCTTGGCCGACGGCGCCGTGCGACTCGTGGTACAGCTGTTATCGCCAGCCGGGCGTCCGATCGCCATCACCGACGATCTCGAACGTTTCTGGACCGGGGCATACCAACAGGTACGTTCGGAGCTGCGGGGTCGGTACCCCAAGCACGCCTGGCCGGAGGACCCATTGGCGGCCACCCCCTCCCCACCGATCCGCCCGCGCCCGGCGCGTTAGAGGCCATGCGGTGTCCCCCACCGCCCGCGCCGCTGGGCAAGCCGAACCCGGGAACCGGCCGACCTCGCACTGATCTGATTGAAGATTCAGCAAAGGCATTGAAATGTCTGTGGATGTGCGGATCTGGTGGGACCGTTGTGCGGATCTGGGGCTTTCCGAGCCGCGAGCCTCCCCCCGCAGGCCCCTGACCAGCACCTTCCCCAATGGTGCGAACCACAAAATCCCCAGATCCGCACAACAGGCGGCACGGCGCCCCAAAGTGGTCATACTGCGTGTCCCGACGACCGCACTGAGCGAGAAAACCCCCGAGAACATACTCAGGGCGAGGACAAACAAGGCCAGAGCCGCGCCAGGACAGAGCGCAGCAAAGCACAGCCAAGGGGCGCAGCACAGCCAACGGGCGCAGCACAGCCAACGGGCGCAGCACAGCCAACGGGCCCAGCCAGCCAAGAGGACGGCAG
>JANPEN010000538.1:0-7207 GCA_031422955.1 Acidimicrobiia bacterium | reverse complement strand
CGCGGTCGAGACTTCGCCGACAGAACCAACGACGACGACCTTTGGGCTGCGCTCGACCAACTGGGGCTGGCCCCCGTGGATCCTTCGCCCTGGGTCCCGACCGTTGCGGTACCGGCCGATCTGCGCGGCCACTTCCGGCCCGAGGACTTTGCGTTGTACTTCCGCGGCAACATGTTCGCCGCCTTAGCCATCGCCGGGCGGCTGGAAGACCCCGCCGCCCGTGCTGTCGCCCTGCAACATCGGGACATGGCCAAGAACACCGTAGAAGCGTGGCAACTCTGGAAGAACCACATCGTCTGATCGAACGTCTGATCGAATGTCTGATCGAACGTCTGATCGAAAAGCCGCGAACGCGACGCCGTCCGGCCGGACAACCCGGCCGGACGGCGTCAGAAATTCAACCCCTCGATGGCTGGGCGGTTACTTGCAGTTACCGATCGACTGGTCCCAGGCGCAGTTATTCGACTTGCCCGAAAGCTCCACGATGGCTCCCTGCTGGATCCAGCCCTGCTTGGTGGAGTCCCACTTGCCGAACTCCGAGCCCTCGATCGGGTAGGCGTCCTTGGCGCCGTTCATGTTGAACTTGATCCCCTCGATGAGGTTGGGGTTCGTCATATCCATGGAACGGACGGCCAGGATCAGGTTGGCGCGGGTGAAGCCGCCGTCGAGCTGCCCGGCGATCTGCATCGCCTGCCAGAAGGGCCAGCCGTAGTTGAAGCCCAGACCCAGCGAGCTGGAGGACTTGTAGTCATACCCAGCCGCCTTCAGTTGCTCTCGGCTCCAGACGACGAACGGATTGCTGTCCTCGGTGGCAGCGTTGAAGTCCCGGTTTCCGCCCCCCGCGATCCACCATCCGTCAGAAGCCGAACCGTCACCGCCCACCTTCTCCTTGCCCACGAACGTCGTTCCCTTACAGGGCTGACCGGTGAAGAGATACTTTGCTCTGCCCTTGAGCCCGTTCTGCGCCGCCTCGACATAGCTCTGGGTACACGAGGTACCGGCAACCATGGCAATGAACACCTCGGGGTTCTTCGAGGTCAGCGTGGTCATGGCGTCGGTGATGGTCGGCGCCGCCGGCTCGATGGTCTCGGGGATGTACTCGATCTTGTCCTTGTTGGGTGAGGCGGCCAGGAAGTTCTTGAAGCCCACGTCGTAGGCCTTGCCGAAGTCATTGTTCATGACCAAGGCGGCTACCGTGACCTTGCCGTCCACGGCCACCAGCTCGGCGAAATGCTGCTCGATGAAGGATCCCCACAGAATGGCCTCGCTGGTGTATGCCAGCGCCAAACCCGTGGTCCACGGGTGGTTTACCGGATCCCCCCAGGCGGGGTGGCCGGTCATCGAGAACGTCTGGGGCACGCAGCGCAAGTTGAGCTTGTCGTAGGTTTTCATGGTGTTGGGCGAGCCCAGCGTCCACATCATGAACACCTTCTCGGCGTCGATCAGCTCATCCACCAAGGGAATGGTGCGGGCAGAGTCATAGCCGTCGTCCTTGGTGATCATGGTCAGTTTGCGGGTCTTGCCGGTGGAGTCCTTGAAGCCACCGTTCTTGTTTTGGTAGGCCCATACCACGTCCATTGCCTTGGCGATGTTGCCGTAGTCAGCCAACGTGCCCGACAGCGCCGTGGTATGACCGATCTTGATCTCAGTGTCGCTCACCCCTTCCATGTTGTTCCACCCGGCCGGACACTTGCTGAGGTCCACCTTGAAGTCACCGGGGCCGGTGAGGGTCTTGCCGTCGGCGGACAGGCCGAACTTGCCGTCCTTGATCTTCTTGACCACTGCGGCCCGCTCGGTTTCCCACAGCTTCATCCACTCCTCAATGGTGGTGGGCTTGGCTGCCGCTGCCGCCGAGGTGGCAGTGGATACCGCAGTGGTGGCCGAGAGCTGGTTCTGCACCTCGTTCTTGACGCTCTCATCGACCTTGCCGGCACCGCTTTCCTGGTTGCCGCCTCCGCCGCCATCATCGCCACCGCAAGCGGCCGCCACTAAGGCCACTCCACACAGCGTCGCTGCCACTATCCGTGTCCGTGAGCGTCTCATGCCCATCTTCCCCTTGGTGCTTCCCGAGCGGCCAAGCACCGAGCCCGACCGCGCGGCACTCTATCTCAGTGAGACATGGGTCACTTGTCGGGCACAGATGGCCTTCATTGGCGAGACAGGGCCGAGGGTTAGGGCTAGGCGCTTGGGCTCGGTGTAGCCCACCTCGCCCGCGAGAGCGCAGTGCCCGCCGTTTCCTACCTCACCCTGGTCCTAAGTCCTTCGGCCGCCTGAGGGGTCCTTCGTAGGGACCGAAGCCGTAGTACAAGAGGACAGTTGTCTTGCCCTCGAGGAAGTGGTCTTCTGCAGAGGTGAGGCAGAGCGGATGCAGGTCTCCTCGGCGGCCCTCGCCGTGGACCTCGCCGCTGTCGCCACCGCGGAACGGCCGGTCCTGCCGCCTCAGGACCGGCCGTTCGTCGCTTTGGTTGTACTCGGTCCCAGATCTCAAATCAGGCGGTTGCGTCCCTGGGGTAGTGCTTCGTGGCCCAGACAGCCGCTTGGGTTCGGTCAGTCACGCCAATGCGTTGGAACAGTCGGCCGCAATGCGCCTTCACCGTTTTCTCGCTGATGCCCAGCTGGCGGGCGATCTGCTTGTTCTTGAAACCCTCGGCGATCAACGTCAGCACATCGGCTTCTCTGCTCGTCAGGCTGGCCACGCCAACCTCGACGCTTTTGGGCCTGCGCAACAGCTGAGCGGCGACGGACGGACTGAGGGGGATACCGCCAGAAGCCGTCGAGCGAAGCCCGGCGATGAGCACTTCTGCCTCAACGTCTTTCATGAAGAACCCGTCGGCTCCGGCCTGGAAAGCGGCAAGCACCCGATCTGGCTCGCCGAAGGTGGTCAAAGCCACCACAACGGTCGCCGCGCGTCGCATCTTGATCTGGCGAATGGCGCCGATGCCGGTGAGCTCGGGCATGGCCAAATCCATCAGGACCACGTCGGGCCCGAGGCGAGCGGCCATCTCAACCGCCTCACGGCCGTTGCACGCCGCGCCCACGATCTCGAAGTCGCCCTGCGCAGCCAGCAGCTGCGTCAGGCCGTCGCGGATGAGGGCATGGTCGTCGGCTATCAGGATTCGAATCATCTCTTGCCCGCCAGTTCCAGTCGTACGGTCGTGCCCTGACCCGGTCGGGACAAGACGTCAAGATCGGCGCCGACATTGGCCGCCAAGTCAGAGAGAAGCTGCAGACCGAGGTGTCCGTCGCGCCGCCGCCCAGCAACGGTCTCCGCAGTGAACCCCACGCCGTTGTCGGCCACCTCCAACACGGCTGCGCCGCGGTGCTCGGTGACCACCACCTCGACGCGGCTGGCACCGGAATGAGCCGAGGTGTTGCGCAGCGCTTCCCGCGCCACTCGGAGGAGCAGTAGTTCCTCCATCGGGGACATGCGCTGATTCGGCACCCTGACCTCAACATCGATACCGCTTAGCCGTAGCGATCCAACAAGATCGTCGATCCCGGCGGCCCAGCCCGCTTCGGGCACTTCGAACGGATAGATGCTCATGAGCAGGCTGCGCAGACTGCGCACTGTGGTGCGGGCGGAACCGGCGAGGGTGCGCAGCGATTCCTTCATGTCCTCCGGAGCGGCGTCGACAGCCGCGCTGAGGGCGAAGGACATACCAATCAGCTCTTGCACGGCACCGTCGTGCACCTCCGCCGCGATACGCCTTCGTTCGGCGTCGGACACGGAGATGACCTGGGCCAGCAGCCGTTCGCGCTCGGCCCGCAGTCGAGACAGCCGACGAGCCAGCAAGATCACCAACTGCACCTGGGCCAGGGTCAACAGCGCCAGCGCCCCAACCAGCATGGGCAAGAACCGCTGCCGGTATTCGGCGGCGATCTCATCGACCATGGACACGGGATAGTAGGTCTCCACCAACACCGGCTGACCCCGCGCGGTCTGCACCGCGAAGTACACCTCGAGCAGTTGAGGGTGTTCAACCGAGTCGAATTCGTTCTCCTGTCGGTCCAGGTCACTCAGTGCTATCGAAACACCCAGACTCTCGAACAGGGACCGCTGTTCGGCGTCCATGGGGAAGGTACGGCCCCACAGTCGTTTTTCATCGGCCCACAGGACCACGCCTGCTCGGGACCACACCTTCACATGGGAGGCCCCGCCATCGGCGATAAGGGTGGTGCCGGCCCGGTCCAGGCTGCTCACCGCGACCGGATCCAAATCCACAAGCTCGTCGGTTAGGAAAGGTGCCAGGGCCACCCGGCCAACCGCCTCGCCACGCTGGCCGGCCTGCACCTCAGCCTCCTCCATCGCGGCACTGCGAAAAAGGGCAAATGCACTAAACGTGGTAACTATGAATACGGCGAGCGAGCCGAGGAGCGCGAGAATAACCGCGACTTTCGTTGTACTGAGGCTCGCCATTGAAATCCCGCCGTCCGCTGGGCCGATGCCGTGCCTGGCCTTTTTCGTACCTTACTCACGACGACCGTAATGGTCTCGGGTCGATGGACCCAACGACGGCAAACTGCAACATTGGAAGACCTACGACTATCGGGCCGACACCCAGGTGGGCACCGACGCGGGCGGGTCCATCCGGGGAGCGCCACCCAGAGACCACCCCGGAGCTGGCCGTTGGCAACCTAGCCCGATGGTCCTAGGACCTCCTCGGGAAAATGGTCTTAGACCGTTTGTTGCATTGACCCATCGTCCATCCGTACGGTCCTCTGGTCGCCAAGAAGTCGGATGTATAAGACGTAGTTAGGGCGGCCTTAATGAACTCCAGTGCGGCTCAGAGCGGCACAGCAAGTGCCCAATCAGGCGCTTCGATCCAGATGTCGGTCAAGTCATGAGCTTTTCTCGGCGTGATTTCCTAAAGACCGGCCTGTTTGCCAGTGCTGCCGTTTCCTTGCCCCTTCAGCGATTCGTTTCGGCGCAAACCACGCTCGCCACGCGCATGCCGGCGAGCAAGCTGCCCAAGCCATTCACGACTCCGTTTCGGGTTCCTCCGGTGGCGGCCCCTTTCCGAACGGATGAAGAGACCGATTACTACAAGATCGCCATGGCGCCGATGACCGCGGAACTCATTCCAGGTTTCCGGACCCCGATGTACGCGTACAACGGATCAGTGCCTGGTCCGACCATCAGGGTGCAGCGAGGTCGGCAGGTGGCCGTGCGTCACTCCAACCAGCTGCCGGGCCGTCACGCCACCCTCAAGTACGAGCCGTACACCTCGGTACATCTCCATGGTTCGCCGTCATTGCCGCAGTACGACGGCTACGCCAGCGACATCACTCGCCCGGGTCAGTACAAGGACTACTTCTACCCGAACAGCCAAGCTGGCCGGACCATGTGGTATCACGACCACGGTCTGCACCACACGGCCGAGAACGTGTACCAGGGTCTTGCCGCCATGTACATCGTCGAGGACCCCCAAGAAGCTGCCCTCGGCTTGCCCACCGGCGAGTTCGACGTGCCCATGATCCTCTCCGATGCCATGTTCAACGCCGATGGCTCGCTGTTGTTCTCCCTCGAGGACCAATCAGGGATGTATGGCGACGTCATCCTCGTGAACGGCGCCCCCTGGCCCGCCATGAAGGTCAAGCGGCGCAAGTACCGCTTCCGGATCCTCAATGCATCCGTCTCGCGTTCCTTCCGCCTGTCCCTCAGCACCGGGGATCCGATGACGGTCATCGGCACCGACTCCGGCTTGATGCCCTTCCCCGTCAAGACCACGAACTTCCGGCACGCGATGGCCGAGCGTTACGACGTCGTCATCGACTTCGCCAAGTACAAGCCGCGCACCCGGGTCACCCTGCGCAACACCAGCCCGAAGAACAACGTCAACTACACCAACACCAACGTGGTCATGGCCTTCGATGTGGTGGCTGATGTGTTTGATCCGACCAACAACTCCGTCCCCTCCGAGCTCAATCCCACCTGCCCGACCATGGCCCTGCAGGTCTCCGAGGCCGAGCAGACCCGGCGGTTCAAGCTCGAGCGCCGCAAGGGCACCTGGACGATCAACGGAACCACCTGGGACAAGGTCGTGGCTAGCAACTACCGCCACGTCGAGGCCAGCGTCAAGAAGGACTCCGTGGAGATCTGGGAGTTCGAGAACGACTCCGGTGGGTGGTTCCACCCCTTGCACGTGCATCTCGTTGACTTCAAGATCCTCTCCCG
This sequence comes from Acidimicrobiia bacterium, assembly GCA_031422955.1. Lineage (GTDB taxonomy): Bacteria > Actinomycetota > Acidimicrobiia > Acidimicrobiales > CAIXPF01 > CAIXPF01. The sequence continues at coordinate 1,032 of JANPEN010000538.1, read as the reverse complement.
CAACGGCGTGGCACCCTTCGCCTATGAGCAGGGCCCCAAAGACGTCGTCTACGTGGGCGAGAACGAGCTGGTGCGGTGCCTGGTGAAATTCGAGGGTTGCGGTAAGTACATGATCCACTGCCACAACCTCATCCACGAAGACCACGACATGATGACCCAATTTGAGGTCATCGACCCGGTGTACCCTGCTGACGATCCCTTCAGCGCACCGTGTAGAAACCTGCCTGAAGAGTACGAGCTGTGATCGAAGCGCCGGCCGCGGTTGAAGGCCATGTCCAGACTCGCCTCGCGGCGCCGCGGTCCTTGCTCACCGATCTCGGTGTTCTCCTCACGACGGGAGCCGCCAGTGCGCACGCGTTTACTATTCCGGGCCACCTTCGAAGTTGGCCCGCCTCGGGGGTGTTCTTCGGGCTGCTGGCCGTGGCCCAAATCGCGCTGGCGGTTGCGTTGTTCCGCAACCGATTCGGAGATCGGTTCGTACGGGCCGCCCTGTGGGGCACGGTCGGAGTCGTGCTGGTGTATCTGGTGAGTCGCACGGTGGGGCTGCCGTTTGCCCCAGGGGTGTCCGCCCATGGTGCCTCGCTCGACCCCGGCCGGGCTCTCATTCCAGGGGCGGAGCGCCGGGTCGGGTCCTTGGACCTGTTCACCCTGGTGTTTGAGGTTCTCTCCATTCTCGTGTTCACTGGCCTGCTGTCGGCGCCGGCCCGCCGGCCCGCGGTCAACGGGCTCATGGTGGCGGGAGTAACACTGTGGGGCCTCGCCTTCGCAGGCGTGCTCAGCTAGCGATGGCCCCTTCCGCCACCAAGGAAGGCTCCCCCCGAGCGGCGGAGACACCATCCGAACGCGCTGCGGCTCGTTGGATCATCGGGCTCGGACTCCTCATAACGGCCTTGCTGGTGGTTCGAGCCTTCGTGCTCGAGCCACTGCGGGTCGACAGCGACAGCATGGCCCCAACGCTGCGGCCAGGGAGCCTGGTCATCGTTGAGAAACTGACGTACCGCTTCGGCGCGCCCCACCGAGGTGACATCGTCA
>JANPEN010000537.1:0-1608 GCA_031422955.1 Acidimicrobiia bacterium | reverse complement strand
GAACCAGTCCTCGCCGCGGTCGTGGTCGGCCAAGCCCGTGTCTCGGGTCTAGCAGCGTTGCTCTGCGCGGAGATCGCCGCCCGAGTCGCCCGCCTCGGTCCGGCCAGGGCCCCCACTATTGAGATCCTGCGCCTCGAGGTCGACCTGCTGGGTTGGTACCGGGAGGACGCCGTTGCCTCCCAGCGCCGGGTGCAGGCCCGCTGCCCCGTGGCCGCCCTGACATGATCCCCAACGCCGCCGCCCGAACCGGCTTTCCGGCTGACTGAGAGGTGGCTGGCCCCGGCATCGTGGCCCTCATGGCCATCGCGTTCACCTAGTAGCCGCTCAGCGGGATTGCCTTCGTCTCCCTGTTCGCTCTCGAGGGTGGTCTGCGGACCGGCCGGAGGCGCTCCGAGCTTGACCCTCATCAAGGCTGGTGGCCGTCAACCGGTACCTTCTCGGGCGTGGAAACCTCGCCTACCCCGACCTTGCGATTTCGTCCGACCGGAACCCAGACGCTGTTGTCCGGGGGCATCCCGGGCCTGGTGTTTCTGCTCGGCGCGGTGCTCACCGACGGCACGACGGCCAGTCTGTTGGTGGGGGCGGCAGCCGGATCGTTGGTGGTGGCCCTGGCCAGACGGCGCGCCGGGCTCGACGTCACCGCCCATGGCTTCATGATCCGCCAGCTCACGGCTACCACTGCGTTGGCCTGGACTGACATCGTCAGCGTGGCGGTGGTACGGGTGCGTCGCCGACGCTGCCTGGCCGTGACCACCCGTACCGGTCTCCACCACCCGTGGGCGCCCTTTCACTCCATGCTTTGCCCGAACCCCGCCTTCGATCGCGCCGCCGCCGACATCAGCGCCGGTCTCGCCCAACAGCAGCCCTGACTCAGCGAGTTACTCAGGGTGGCAATACGAGCGCTATAAGTTTGACATGGTGGATGTTTACGACGGATGGCGCAGGGGTACAGCGGCTCCATGGGGGACGGCATAAGCACGGATCGACGGCGCAGCGAGCGGCGCAGCATGAGTTTTCCAGTGCACCTGGCCTGCGGGCCAGAGGCTGCGTGTCCGCCAGGGCAATTGGTCGACATCGGCGCCCACGGCCTGCTGGTGCAGCTGTCGGCTCCGGGTCGGCCGCCCGGTGTCGGTGAGCGGGTTCTGCTCTCCCTCAGCCTGGTTGACGGCATGCTGCACGTTTTGGGCCGGGCTAATCGCAGCGTCAGGGGGGACGACGGCCGTTGGTATGTTGCGGTCGAGTTCGACGAGGTCGAGCGGTTGGATCGCTCCCGGCTCGACCGTCTGCTCACCCTGGCCGTCGCTCAGCCCGCCGACGCTCGCTGATCCCAACCTCAGCACACTTGCGGTCTCGCCGGTTACCCCGGTGACCCCGGTAGGCAGCAACGAGCAGTCAGCGACGGGGCCGGCTAACGCTGCCCCGTCCCGCAGGGCCCGGAGATTGGCCCACATGATGCTGGGATGGGATGAGTTCGGCATCCACCCTGGCCGGCACCACACGGCCGGGGGCGCCCACGGCCATGGCGGGCGCATGGGCGGGCGGAAAGGTTCATCCAACCATCCCGGCAGGCCGGAGCCGCTTGACCACGCCGTTGAAGGCCAATAGCGG
>JANPEN010000536.1:0-2478 GCA_031422955.1 Acidimicrobiia bacterium | reverse complement strand
GGTGGTGCTCGCCGTGCCGGCCACCCCCCTTGATGGGCTCTATTACGAGCTGGCCGCGGCCGGCTCGCACGTGGAACGGGTGGGTGACTGCGTCGCCCCCCGCCGGGCCCACGCCGCCGTGATCGACGGCGACCGAGTTGGTTCCGCTCTCTGACGGCGTGCTTTTCTCAGCAGTTGGGGAGGATTGGTTGCCCGGCTACCCGAGAATGGGTCATGCTCTCTGCCATGACTGAAAAGCCGTCGTATCTCGGATTACTCAACGCCATCAGCAACGCGGAGGGCGAAGCCGAGTGCTACTTGTCTGCGTGGGCGGAGACCACCGACCGCCCCGACGTGCGCACCATCATCGCCACGGTCGCCCTGCGCGAGGGTGAACACGCGAAGGCCTTCGCCAAGCGGATGTGCGAGCTGGGCTTCGACGTGGTCCCCAAGACCGACGCCAAAGCGGCAGAAAAGATGGCTGTGGCCAGCTCGAAGACCCTTTCCGACCTGGACAAGTTCCGCCAGCTCGACCTGGGCCTACCCCCGGTGGAAGGCAAACCAGACATTTTCGCCGGCATGTTTGGCGACAACACCATCGACATTCAGACCGGCACCCTGCTCGGCCGCTACATCGCGGAGGAGCGCGACAGCGGCCGACTGTTCCAGGGCTGCCGGGGGGTCCTGGAAGCAGAGGTCTGCGGCAACGCTCAGGGGTCAAGCAACGGTGCTGCACCCGCTGACCGCCTCGATCGCATCGAACAGCTGCTCGAGCGTCTGCTTGAGAAGCTGAGCGCCTAGCTGGCTCGGCCCGAGTGGTGTCCGTATCTCTGAGCGAACCCGCCCGAACGGGCGGGTTCGCTTGGTCTGGCGTCCGAGTAAGCTCGCACGAGAAGCGATGGAGATGGCTGAATTCGGACCTCGGCCCGGTTCTCCACCTCTAAAAGGGAGACTTGATCGGACTTCCTCCCCATGGAACGCTTTGCAGAACCGTTCCAGACTGCACCGGAAGGGCGTCTGCTAGCGTTGAGGAGGATGTTCTGGTGCGTGCGAACACCTTGACGGCGACCACCGTGGAGTTGCGACAGGAGTTGGCCGGGAAGGGGTTTCTACACCTCGACCAACTGGTCGCCCCGGCCCATGTGGTGTCGGTTCGAGAACAAGTCGAAGAGCTTTTTTCCCGTTTCGACGAGTTGACTGCTACCGGCGTTACCCACCGTATTGATCACCCCGACGGCCGAGCTGGCTCGTTGGAGATCGACCGGGTGACGGACTGCATCCCGGAGTTACGCGCCTCGCCGTTGTTCCAGGCTTGCCAGGCTGCGGCCGCCGATCTGCTGCAGTGCGAACCGCAACTCTATTACGACCACGTCATTCGCAAGCCGGCCGAGATCGGCATCGGCACCGCCTGGCACCAGGACCGGGCGTACAACCTGCTTGAGCCCAAGCGGGGGCGGGCTATTTTCTGGATTCCGCTGGTGGACAGCGCCGTCGAGAGCGGGTGCATGCAGTTCGTGCCCCATAGCCCGGCTATGGGCTTGCTTGGTCACCACCCTCTCCCCGCCGACCCTCACAAGCACACCCTCGAGGTTGACGGAGACTTCGATGCCCAGGCTCATGCCGTGCCGGTTCGAGCTGGCGGTGCCACCGTGCATCAGATGCTCACCTTGCATATGACAGCGCCGAACCGCTCCCCGGTGACCCGAAATGCCTGGATCATCCACTTCACCCGGCCGAGGAAGCTCGGGGAGAACGTCAGGGTTGCCGCTCGACGTTTGCGAGGGACAAGGCTGCCGAGGCTTTGATCCCTTCGCCGCTGCGTCCTCGCCGCCACCGGAGCGGGAGCTGATGAAATCCACCGTTGGAGTGCTTATCCCGGTGTATAACGGAGTGGATTTCATCCATCAAGCGCTTGCCTCGGTAGCAGCTCAATCACGACCCGTGGATCAGGTCGTGGTCGTTGACGATTGCTCGACCGACGATTCGCTCATGCGGGTGAAAGAATGGTCGGATCGACTGCCCTTGACGGTGATCGAGTTCACCACCAACAGCGGTGTCAGCGAAGCCCGCAATGCTGGGCTGGCCGCCCTCAACACGGACCTGGTTGCGTTGCTCGACGCCGACGACGTGTGGCTCCCAGACCATGTGGAGCTTTCCGTCAACGCTCATGAGGCCTGTGGTGGGATCATCTCCGCAGGGGCCTTCATCTGGTACCCGGGCGGCGCCTTGCGGCCCTACAACAAGCACCTTCGCCTCGCGGTCCCCCCTCCGCACCGTCAGCTGGGGGCTTTGTTGGAGCGGAACTTCGTGTTCGTCAGCTCCATGGTTGCGCGCTCGGAGCTGCAGGCGGTGGGAGGGTTCCGTCCCGACACCATTGAGGATTGGGATCTCTGGGTCCGCTTGGTGGCTCGTGGTCTGACCGTGACCCAGATCGAGCGGGCTACCGTGCTGTATCGGCGCCACCCCGGCAACGCGTCCCGGCACCGTTCGGTGATCATC
>JANPEN010000535.1:0-3091 GCA_031422955.1 Acidimicrobiia bacterium | reverse complement strand
ACACCGCACTCGACTCCTTCCACCAAGCCGGCAACAAAGCACAACTCGCCCTCGCGTTGGCCCTCCTTGCCATGTTCTTCGACCGCGCCGAACAGCCCGAGGTCGCCGCCACCCTCTACGGCGCCACCACCCACCAACCCGCCGCCACCACCGATGGCGACCTCCCCGCCGCCGTCGACCACCTCCGAGCCATACTCGGGGACACCGTGTTCAACCAGTACGCCGCCACCGGCGCCGCAATGGAACCCAGCGACGCCGTCGCCTACGCCCACCACCACATCCGTACCACCCGCACAGAATCCACAGCCCCAGCCTGAACGCCCTCACGCAACCATCAGCCACGCCGGTTCCACCCTCCCGTGCACACCACCGGGCTGGCGAAGTCTCCAATCGTGCCCGAGGCCCGCTCATAACCGCGAACGGGAAAGCGCAGACCCGCGCCCGATAACCGGTGCCGGGCGGTATCGGTGTGATCCGCCCGGCCCGGGGATGGGTCATGCGGGACGTGATGCTCCGTTCCATGCCGCACATGACGGGCCCTATCGGGTGCGCTGGCGGACGGGGCACGCGCTATCAGACATTCGTCTGCCCGGTTCGATCCGCCGCTTCTGACCGACGGGAGGCTGGCGCGCTCCGCGATCTGGAATGCCGCGTCGATTTGTCTCGCAGGGCCGTCAATCCTAGGGCCGCGCCTCGTAGAAATTGTTGATCGGGTGGGCGATGTCCAGCCGGCGGAACCGGCTGAAGCCGGCCGACTCAGCGAGGGCACGCATCGCAGGTTCGGGAAGGCCGAAACAGCCGCAACCGGCGCCGCCAGGCTCCGACATCCCTGACTGCAAGCAGCCCATGACCGAGGACGCATAGCCGAACAGCGCCATGGGGTGGTCCCGGTTGTCCTCGAACGTACCGCGCCCGCCGGGGTCCACGATCAACCAGGCCCCGTCGGGCCGCAACGCCTGGCGTATCGCGTTCGCCGCGGCCTCAGGTGAGGTGAGGTCGTGCACGCAGTCGAACGTGGTGACAAGGTCGAAGCTCCCGTCCCCGGGGATGCCGCCTTCGCGCGCGTTGCGGAACGTGACGTTGCCGACGCCCCGCGACAGCGCGTTCTCCCTGCCGCGGTCGAGCGCCAGCGTGCTGATGTCCCAGCCGTGGAACTCTGACCTCGGAAACGCCCGAGCCATCGACACGAGTGCCATCCCGCTGCCGCAGCCGAAGTCGGCGACCTTTCCGCCGGCCTGCAGCCGGTCGGTGACCCCATCGAGGTTTGGCAGCACTTGCGGCACAAGGACCTGCTCGTACCACGGCCGCAGGAATCGATCCATCCACCGCACGCGCGCTGGTGTGCCGCCCTTCTCGGTGTCCGCCCAGGACAGGCCGATGCCCGTGCGGAACGAACGCGGCACGTCGGCGAGCAGCGCTGTCCGTTGCGGGAAGCTGTCGAACAGCCGGGCCATGCAACGCAGATCGTCCTCCTCGGCGAGCAGGATGCCTGCCTCGGCGGGCAGCTCGAATCGCTCACCAGCTTGGTAGTCGACGATGCCCGCCAACACCTGCGTATAGAGCCACTCCCGCACGAACCGTTCGTGCAAGCCCGCCTTGGCCGCGAGTGCCGCGCTGGTCATCGGCCCCTCGCCACGCAAGGCCCGGTATATGCCCAACTCGTCACCGAGGTAAACCATGCCCGCCAGTAGCGCTCCTTCGTAGGCCCGGCTCAGCGTCTGCGCGAGCGCCCCAAACTTCGCCTGGTCCATGATTCCTCCGAGGTTGTCCGGTAGCTGTGCAAGTTGGTGGCACTGGCTCGGCCTGGGTCTGCCGGTTCGGCGTTGCGAAGCCATCCGAGTCAAGGAATAGCCACCGTCGGGGCGAAGTCTCCCACAAACGGCCGTTCTGGCGTACCGGCAGCGAAGGCCCCATCTCCCACCCAAAGCGCGACCCGCACCGGCGCTGGACCTGCCAGCGCCGCCACAACGGCGCCCGCTCCTGGTGCGCCCACGCGTATTCGCCCATAACATCGCCAAGATTCATAAGCCCGTCTTGCTCACAAGGGTCGTTGACGTGCGCGTGCAGAGCTGAGCCTGCAAGTCGATGACAAGGCCGGCGCACACACTTCCTCAGGCGCCGCTCTGCGCACCCCGCCCGTAACCGGCGATGCCGGGCGGTCTCGACCGCTACGACTTGGGCCGGTCCCGGGCGGACCTTGGGCGACGCCGGCGGGATTATGGGGCGCCCGATACCGGGTGGGTGGGGATGTGGGGTGGGAGAGATCCGGTCGCTGAATGCTGCCGTGCGTGTGTGGGTCTCCGGCCCTCCGATCGCGTTTGATAATGCGCGTCTGGGCGCTGCCTGGGGACAGCCGGTAGTGGCACTTCCAGAGCGGTTGGCTTCGTGGACTCGGCGGGGTGTTCAAACGTGTGGTTCGGCGAGTCCGTTTCGCGGATTGCTCCAGTGGAGCTGGCTGTGTCTTCAAACAGTGGTTGCGCGGCGGGTGCTGCCCGTCGGCGAGACGCTGTCGGGGTTGATTGTGGGCGTGCTTTGTCTCAGGAGACGTAGTGGCGGAGGAACTGTTCGATCATCGAGTTCACCTGGTCGGGCACTTCGAGCATGTTGAAGTGCCCGGCGCCAACGGTCTGGCCGGTGACTACATGGGGCATCGCCTTGCGAAGTGCTTCCGGCGCCCAGAGCGGGTGCGCGGCTGCGATGTGAAGTGTCGGCACTGTGCAAGCCTGTGCCGCGGCGGCGCCATCCCAGGTAAAGATCCCCTTGATCTCGCTGATGAACACGTGGTCTGGTACGGCGGCAGCCCGATCGCACAGCTCGGCCACCAGCGCCTCGTCACGCTCAGCGAGGAAGAAGTTCTCGAACATGCGGCGTCTCGTCGCTTCGACGCCGCGCTTGTTGAGCGCGGCGAGTATCTGGTCGAACCCGGCCGGGTTGTCGGTCACTGGACCGGGGTCGTCGAGGACCAGAGCCCGCACGACGCCGGGGTGATCTCCTGCGAGCTGCAGGCTGATCGCGCCGCCCATTGAGTGACCGACCACGATCGGTCGATCCAACCCGAGCTGGTCGATCACCCACGCGACGTCGTCGGCCC
>JANPEN010000534.1:0-2029 GCA_031422955.1 Acidimicrobiia bacterium | reverse complement strand
GACCTTCAAGGTTGTTCGCATCACGGTTTATCCCAGCCCACAAGGTCGCCGCCGTGACCGCGACCAACCGCGGACATCGTGCTCACCCCAGGTGAGGGTGACCTGCTGGTCATGGGCGGCAAATGCCAGCGCGACTGGCTGCACGGCGTTCCCGTCTCCCCCACCGAGCAGACCCGGGTCTCGCTGACCTGGCATTGGACCAGCCGCCAGGGTCCCCCCGACACCAACCCCAGCTACTTCGAGGGCTGTCAGTTCAGCGACGTCCCCCGCCGCCCCGGAGCTGGTTTGTTCTAGCTTCACCTGATGAACAGCCTTCGACCCCGTTTCCGGGACCTTCACGGCTCTGGCACCTTGCTCCTGGCCAACGCCTGGGACGTGGGCTCGGCCCGTATCCTGGCCACCATGGGCTTCTCGGCCCTGGCCACCACCAGCGCTGGCTTCGCGGCCTCCCTGGGCCGGATGGACCAGCACATCACGCGGGACGAGTTGGTCAACCATGTGGCTGCTCTGACCGCGGCCATCGACATCCCCCTCAACGTGGACGCCGAGAACTGCTTCGCGGCGCGGGCCGAAGACATCGGGGAGACGGTGGATCTGCTGGCCGAGGCGGGCGCCTCCGGCTTGTCCATCGAAGACTGGGATCCCCTTGCGCAGCGTCTGGAGTCCACCGAAGCGGCGGTGGAACGGGTACAGGCCGCCGCGCAAGCCTGCGCTCGCCACGGCATCGTGCTGACCGGTCGGGCCGAGAACCATCTCCATGGCGTCCGCGACCTCAATGACACCATCGACCGGCTGCAACGCTACGTCGCCGCCGGCGCCGAGGTGGCCTACGCGCCAGGCCTGCGCACGCTGGATCAGATCAGCCGCGTGGTGGCGGAGGTGGCCGCGCCCATCAACCATCTCACCCTGCGTAAGGAACCCACGGTGGCCGAGCTGCGTGCGGCCGGCGTCCGCCGGGTGTCTGTTGGCGGCCTGTTCGCTTTCGCCGCATACGGAGCGCTGGCCCGCGCCGCCACCGAGCTCCTGGAGCAAGCCAACTTGTCGTTCATCGATGGCGTGCTGTCGCCAGACCTTCGCACCGCCGCCTTCACTCCCCGGCCCTGACCTCCGAGCGACCGCCCACCCCTCGGGCCGCAGGCGCCACGCAATGCCCGCGGCGCCATTTCCCGCCGTACCAATTGGTATGCCCACGGCGCGATTCGACACCGATTCGGCGAAACCCCAGGCGTCACCGATTCGACGTCGATTCGCCCCGAGTGGGTGGGGGCACCGGCGAAGTCCCACTCGATAGCCGAATGCTTTGCCTGCCACTGCGCTAGCCGCGATCGCGCCCGTCCGCCCGACCTTTGTCCCGTACCAAAATTGGGTGAGCCGCACTATCAGTTCTCCATGGGAGGATTCGGGCTGCCCGCCTTGGGCGTAGATCTGGGCACGTCCTTTACCGTGGCAGCGCGCTCGACTAGCTCCTTTCCCGAGCTGGTCGAACTGGACGGTGAGCCTCGCATGCCGACCGTCGTCTACGCCGACGACGATCAAACACTGCTCATCGGGCACATCGCGGAGGCATTGCTGGCCGCCAGCCCTGATCGGGGGGTGCGCTCGATCAAGTCCATGATCGGCCAGCCCAACCCGGTGGTGTTGGGTGGGCGGGCCTACCCAGTGAGCGAGCTGACCGGAGCGGTACTGACCCGGGTCCGGCAGGAAGCGGACCGAGTGTGGGGTCTGGTTCCCCACGTGGTGCGCCTCACCCACCCCGCCGACTGGAGCCGTCGCCAGATGGACCAGTTCCGCCAGGCTGCGGACTCGGCGGGGTTCTCCGAGGCGGAATACGTTCCCGAGCCCGTCGCCGCCGCTCGGGCCATCGCCGCCCAGCAGCAGATGCACGAGGTGGGACCGGGCTCGACCATCCTCGTGTATGACCTGGGCGGGGGAACGCTGGACACGGCGGTGCTGCAGATCACCAGCACGGGCTTCGAGATTGTCGGCCAGCCCCGAGGCGATCGCAGCTTGGGCGGTGACCTGTTCGATG
>JANPEN010000533.1:0-7651 GCA_031422955.1 Acidimicrobiia bacterium | reverse complement strand
CGTCGGCATCTTCGACCACGGCGCGAGCGAGGTACTCCATCACAGCAATGGCCGTTGGCGCCAACTCCAAGTTGGCGTCCTCATCCGTCTCGTCGTCGCGGTCGTCGTCTTCACGGTCGTCGTCGCGGTCGTCGTCGTCATCGCGGTCGTCGTCATCTTCGTGGTCGTCGTGGACGTCGCTCACTTGGTGGCACCGGCCTTGAACTGATCCCAGGCGCCGCAGATCTTGAGCAGCTTCTCGACGGTCTCGGTGGGCTGGGCGCCTTGGCGTAACCAGCGTACGGCCTTGTCGTTGTCGATAGTGATGCCCGACGGCTCCTGGCGAGGGTCGTAGCTACCGACGATCTCGATGAACCGACCGTCGCGAGGTGAACGGCCGTCGGCCGCCACCACCCGATAGGTCGGCTGCTTCTTCTTGCCCATTCGCATCAGCCGAAGCTTCACAGCCATGTGTCGTGATTCCTTTCGCCCGGAGTTTGACGCTCCGAGCTCCTCCGCAACGCGGGGCCCCTGCCCCCGGCGGCCGTGCCGAACCCGACCGGATGTCGAATTCTGGACCGGTTCTACAGTTCTACGGTTCCTCTTTGTGGGTGGGCCGAACCACCGCTCGGCCGCAACCGGTCGCGTCTGGCCACCAAAGTGGGACTTGCCATCATCGACGTTGGAGCGGCCCTAGTTCAAACCGGGTAATTTCAGGCCTCCACCTGGCAGCTTCGCCTTCTGCTTCTCGGCCAGCTGCTCGAAGTCGACCTCGGGCAGGCGCACCGGGCCTTTGGCGGTAACGCGCCCGCCTCCCCCGCCCTTGGACTTCTGTTTGCCCTTGCGATCCTTACGGGAGCCCTTGATGCGCTTGGAGCCGAAGCCGCCAAAGCGCTTCATCAACCGCTGAACCTCGCTGAACTGGGTGACCAACCCCTGGACCTCTTGGGGCTGGGTGCCCGATCCCTTGGCGATACGGGCCCGCCGAGAGGCGTCGATGATGTCCGGATTGGCCCGTTCGTGGCCGGTCATGGAGCGGATGATGGCCTCCACGTGGGCCATGTGGCCGTCGTCCAACTCGGCGTCGCGCACCTCTTTGGGCATGCCCGGCATCATCCCAATGATCCCCGAGAGCGGGCCCATGCGCTTGAGCTGTTGCATCTGCTGGAGGAAGTCCTCCAGCGTGAAGCGGCCTTCCAGCAAGGCGGTGGCGGCCTGCTCGGCCTCTTCCTGTTCGTAGACGGCCTCGGCCTTCTCGATCAGGGTGAGCATGTCTCCCATGCCCAGGATCCGTCCGGCGAGCCGATCAGGGTGGAACAGGTCGAAATCGTCCAGCTTCTCGCCGGTGGAAGCAAAGGCGATGGGCTTGCCCACCACTTCCTTCACCGACAGGGCCGCGCCACCCCTGGCGTCGCCGTCGAGCTTGGTGAGGATCACCCCGTCCAGGCTCAGGGTGGCGTGGAAGGAGTCGGCCACGTTGACTGCGTCCTGGCCGGTCATTGCGTCCACCACCAAGAAGGTGTGGTGGGGGCTGGTCGCCTCGGAGATGCGGCGGACCTGGTCCATCATCTCGGCATCGATGGCCAGGCGGCCGGCAGTGTCGATGATGACCACGTCGCGACCGAGACGGGCGGCCTCGGCCAGACAGGCCTCCGCCACCTCGACGGGGTCACCCTGACCGGAGCGCACCACCTCATCGGTGGCGGAGAACACGGGCACGTCGAGTTGGCGGGCCAGCGTCCGGAGCTGTTCCACGGCGGCGGGACGCTGCAGGTCCGCCGCCACGAGCAGCGGATTGCGGCCCTGGCTCTTGTACCAGCGGGCCAGCTTGGCTGCCGTGGTGGTCTTGCCCGATCCCTGCAGACCGGCCATGAGCACCACCGTGGGCGGCTTGGCCGCGTAGGTGATGCGGATGGTCTCCCCGCCCAGGGTGTTGATCAACTCCTGGTGAACGGTTTTGATCACCTGCTGGGCCGGGTTCAGCGCCTTGGAGATCTCCTCGCCGATCAGCGCCTCACGGACTCGGTTCTGGAACGACCGCACCACCCGCAGATTGACGTCGGCTTCCAACAAGGCGACGCGGATCTCCCGCAGCACCTCATCGACATCGTCTTCGGACAACCGCCCGCGGTTGCGTAACCGACCAAAGATGCCTTCGAAACGATCAGATAGAGCTTCGAACATATGCGGCCATGAAGCCTAGGCGCCCGGCCCAGCTCAGCAGAACCATCCCACCCCTTGGCTGGCACGGGCGGGAGGAATGAAATGCGATTTCCCCGAGATTGGGGAGACCTCGCCGAGGCTGAGGACATCGATGGACCTACTCGGTGTGCCCCGGCCTGCATCCGATGATGTGAACGTGACCGATTTGGCTCGCCTCGATGCGCCGTTGACGGACCCAGACGCCTGGTCTGACGCTGAGCTGACGTCGTCCCCTCCCGCCCTGCTTCCGCCCTCTCCCCATCTCTCTCTTCCGCCCTCTTACCCTCCCCCTGCCTCTCTTTCTCCTTCTGCTCCTCTCCCTCCCCCTCAAGCTGGCGCTACGCCGCGGGCCGAGGCGGGAACGAGCCAGCGGTCCGCCCTCGAGATGGACCTGGCGCTGGAAATGTTGGGCGCCCTGGTGGCCGACACCCACCTGCGCGCCGAGCATTGGGGGCTGGCCCTCAAGGCGGATCGCCGGCACGATCCCCGGGCCTGCTTGCACGATTGCCTCGCCGTGTTGGCCATCGCCCCCGAGGACCGGCCAGCTCGCTTGTTGGGTGCCAAGGCTGCTCGCGATCTTCGCCTTTGGGACCAGGCCTCGAGCTTGCTGGGCGTGTTGCTCGATGAGCATCAGCCACCAGGACCACTTGATTGGGAACGCATTACCGCCGCCACCGTCGCCGGCGATGAACGCGGCGTGGCCGCCAGCGTCGCCCGCTTGGACCTGGACCCTGCCGCATGGCAGGACCCCGACGCGCTGGTCCTGGTGATGCTCGACGGCCGGGCCCTGGTGGCTCGTCGGGTCGGACCCGCCGCCGCCGAGGTACTCTCCATCGCCGCCGGCGATCGGCCCCAACACGTCGGTGATGTGGTCGCCTTCGACCCGCTCCCTTTGGGGCGTGGAGCCGCCGGTGGCCTACCCACCTTCCGGACCCTGGCCATCCTGCGTTCGGGACGACGCCAGACCTGGATCGCCAGAGGTGCCGACCCGGGCTTTGCCGCCTGGGAGGACGCAGTGGCGGAATTGGCCGGGCACGACTGGGTGTTGCGCCGGATCCCGGCCCAGGATGCCGGACACGCCGACGCCCTCGGGGTGGTGGCCTTGCCGGCGGAGATCGAGCCGGCCCACGTGCGCCAGTATTTGGCCGAAGTCACGCGCCACTGGCCCCAGCCAGTGCTGTGGCGCAGCTGAGGGACCGTTAGCCGCTCACTCGAGCCCGCTTATTCGAGCCCGCTTATTCGAAAAGGGCGTCGACGAACTCGTCGGGGTCGAACGCAACCAGATCCTCAATGGTTTCGCCCAGCCCGACCAGCTTCACGGGTATGCCCAGCTTGGCCTCGATAGCTAACACGATGCCACCCTTGGCTGAGCCGTCCAGCTTGGTCAACACCACCCCGGTGAGCTCGGTGGCCTCGGTGAATTGCTGAGCCTGTACCAACCCGTTCTGACCGGTGACGGCATCGAGCACCAGGAGGACCTCGCTGACCCGGCCGGGATCCTTGCCCGCAACCCGACGGACCTTGGCCAGCTCATCCATCAGGTTGGACTTGGTGTGGAGGCGGCCGGCCGTGTCCGCCAGCACCAGCTCGACACCCCGGGCGGCGGCCCGCTGCACCCCGTCGAAGACGACCGAGGAGGGGTCCCCACCTTCTGCGCCACGCACGAACTCCGCCCCAGCCCGCTCGGCCCACGTCTGGAGTTGCTCGGCGGCGGCGGCTCGGAAGGTGTCTCCCGCTGCCATCAGCACGGGCCGGCCGGCCTGGGCCTGCTGATGGGCGACCTTGCCGATGGTGGTGGTCTTGCCCACTCCATTGACCCCCACGAACAACCACACGTTGGTCGCTCCTGCGATCACCTGAAGACTGCGATCGACCCCGGCCAGGCGCCCCTTGAGCTGCACCTTGAGGGCGTCGAGCAGGTGCCCGGGCTCGGTGATGGCCTGCTCCTTGGCCAGGGCCCGCAGCTCGTCGAGCAGCTCGGTGGTGGTATCCACCCCTACGTCAGCCCGGATCAGCGCCTCCTCCAGCTCGTCCCAAGTATCTGCGTCGATCGACGTCCGAGACAGAATTGAGCGGAAAGAACCGGCGATGGCCTCTCGGGCTTTGGCCAGCCGCTCGCGGAACGACGCCCGAACAGCTACCGAGGGCTCGAGGTCATCCCACTCGTCGAACGCCTCGCCTATCTCAACCTCTACTTCAGACTCGACCTCTACCTCGACGTCTACCTCAGGCTCGTTTTGGTGCTCGGATTGGCGTTCGGTCTGGGGCTGGGGCGGATGCGCGACGTCAGGTTCCGGGGCGACGATGGGGCGACGGGGCGAAGCCGCCGGTCGGGCCAGGGGCGGAGGCTCGACCTGCCGGCGGCGGTGACGGGTGACGACCACGCCGCCGGCCAGTAGACCGATCACGAGCACAGCGATCAGCACGATCACGGCGAGTTCCATGACCGCTAACCTACTGGCGAACGTGCGAACCGGCCGTCAGGGTCTCAGCGAGTGGTTGCTTCCCCTACGGTGACCTGGACATCGAGGGTGGCCTCGTCCCGTTCCACCTTGAGCTGCAGACGCTCACCGGGCTGGGTAGCCCGAATGATGGAGGCCAGTTCCTCGAAACCACGGATGATCCGCCCGTTGGCGGCGGTGATGACATCACCCTCCTGCAACCCCGCTTTCTCCGCCGGGCTACCCGGCTCTACCCGCACGACCATGGCCCCGCTACTGCCGAAGGCGGGGTCATCGCCCCGTACACCGAGGAAACCGAGGCGAATGGGTTTGCCTTCGATCAGGGATTGGGCCACGTCGTAGGCCAGATCGATGGGCACCGCGAAGCCGATGCCAGCGTTATCCCCTGTGTCGGTACGGATCTGGGTATTGATGCCGATGACCTGCCCATCCCGGTTGACCAAGGGCCCCCCGGAGTTGCCCGAGTTGATAGCCGCGTCGGTCTGAATCATCGAAACCAGGTTGTTGTTGGGGCTGGGCACCGGGCGGTTGATGGCGCTGACGATCCCTTGGGTGACCGTTTGGTCCAGACCGAACGGACTCCCGATGGCGATGGCGATGCTGCCCACCTCTGGCTGCCGACCCAGGGCTAGGGCGGCCACCGGCAGCGTCGGCCGCGGATCGATCTTGACCACCGCCACGTCATTGTTGAGATCGGCGCCGAGCACCTGGCCCTTCACCCTGGTGCCGTCGGCTAGGCGCACCGTCACCTCCCGCTCGAAGTCGGTGGCGACGTTGCCGGACGCATCGGTCCCCGCCACGACGTGGGCGGCGGTCAAGATGTAACCCTGCCCGTCGTAGATGAACCCGGTCCCCAGTCCGCCGGTGGTCTCGATCTGAACCACTGAAGGGGATACCGCGTTGTTCACCGCGGCTGCTGGCTCATCGGCCAAATCGGGATCGAGCTGGGGAGCCTCGGTGACGGGCCCGTCTTGGTCAGAGGTGGGCGAGGCAATTCCCCCCGTGGCGGCTGCGGTGGTGAGAGACCGACCACTCTGGGACTCCCCGTTAGCCGCGTCGGATCGCGACGCCGGCTCGCCCCCGGTGAACTGGCTGCCGAGCCCGAAACCCAGGGCTGCCACGACCACGATCACCGTCACCGCCAGAACGATCCGCCGGACTCTTCCGGTATTCGGCGAGGACGACGACGTTGACCCGCCCGGACCCCCCGGGCCGGAGCCGGGAAACTGTCGGAGCGGCGGGTAAAGCGGCGGTGGCGGCGGTTGCCTACTCGCCCCCAACGGAGGTGAGCTGGGCATGGCCGGCCAGGCGTACCCACCGGTGGGGGCCTCGCCGTACAAGCCGATCGGCCCCCGGGGCGGCCCCGACAGCGACACTGTGTGACCGATTGGTAACACTGTGTGACCTACGGGAGACGCAGTGTGGAACGGCGGTGGTGGGTTGTAGCGCGGTGGCGATGCCACGATCGGAAGTTGCTGGGTGGGATGATCCGGCTGGTCGACTCGATCGATGGCCTGATTCGGGTCGCGCCACAGCTCGTGGCCGGCGGCGTCTTCCTGACCGCTGGGCGGGGTAGATCCGGGGTGGTCAGACCAGGTCGTCATGGCAGCTCGCAAGGTCGGGGGGACAGGACAGCGACACGGTTGGCGGGCTTGGAAATCACGCCCGCACGGTTGAGACGGTTTCTACCCCGCCGACCAGAAAGTCGACGTAAGGTGAGGTCGTGAGCAACGTGAAGAAAGCCTGGGACCTGGTCGACGAAGCCAAACAGAACATTGAGAACCTCTCACCTGAACAGGTGAAGGCCGAACTCGACGCCGGCACGGCCACCGTGGTCGACATCCGCGATTTCCGCGAGCTTTACCTCAAGGGCAAGGTCCCCGGCGCCTTCCACGCCGACCGGGGCATGTTGGAGTTCTGGATCGATCCGGCCAGCCAGTACTACCGGGACGTGTTCAAGCCGGAGCAGCGCTACATCCTTTACTGCGCCGGGGGGGGTCGCTCCGCCCTGGCCGCTAAGACGATGAAAGACATGGGATACACCGACGTGGCTCACCTCGAGCCTGGCTTTGGTGGTTGGGTCCAAGCCGGCCTGCCGGTGCAGGACTGCAAAGAAGGCTCCAAATGGGTGCAGCGAAACGACGCCGATTGATCCCACGCTAGGCCCCCTTCGAGCGACGCGTCAGCGGCCCATCGCGTAGAACTCCACGTTGGGGCGCATGGCGGTGAGGCTGGCCATGCGGTTGGAGAGGGCGAAGAAGGCGGTAATAGCACCAATATCCCAGATGTCCTCGTCGCTGAAACCGTGGCTACGCAGCACGTCCAGATCATCGTCGCTGACCCCTTGGGCCTGCTCGGCCACCTTCACCGCGAAAGCGAGCATGGCCAACTGGCGAGCGCTCAGATCCGCCTTGCGATGGTTGATGGCAACCTGATCGGCGATGAGCGGGTTCTTCATGCGGATCCTGGCGATCGCCCCGTGGGCGACCACGCAGTATTGGCACTCGTTACGGGCCGAGGTAGCCACCACGATGAGCTCCCTTTCCCCTTTGGTGAGCCCGCTTTCTCGTTCCATTAAGGCGTCGTGGTAGGCCATGAAGGCTCGGAACTCCTCTGGCCGGTGAGCCAGCACGAGAAACACATTGGGCACAAACCCCGACTTGGCCGAGACCGCCTCGATGCGAGCCCTGACGTCATCGGGCAACTGATCGAGTTCCGGCACGGGGAATCGGCTGATGGCAGGTCCAAGGTCGGTGTCGCTCACCCGCTCGACGCTAGCGGCGACCGCCGCCGACCGCTCCATCTCACCCTGCCCGCGGGGTATCTGCGCGCAACGTGTACGCGCCGGGGCCGAACCCCGTTGGCCGCCACGGCCTGACCTGCATGTTCTCCAGAGGTCAGCCAGCCCTGGTGGCAGGTTGCCGCGCAGAACCCCCGCCAACGGCCACCAAGGACGCCCTTGCCCACGTCGCCATCCGGACGTCTCCGGCGAAGAACCCCATCAGGCT
>JANPEN010000532.1:0-8916 GCA_031422955.1 Acidimicrobiia bacterium | reverse complement strand
GGTGGACAAGGTGTTGTTGGTCGGCGGATCTTCCCGGGTGCCGTTGATCTTCGAGTTGATCGAACGGGAGTTGGGCATTCGGGCCGCCCTCGATGATCATCCCAAGAACGTGGTGGCCATGGGCGCGGCCGCGGCCTTGGCCCGACCGGGCTCGACGAGCGCCAACGCGGCGACCTCGCCGGCAAACACGGCAGCGTCTCCTGCCACCGTGTTCGGGGGCCCCGTTGCCGTGGCGTCATCTGGCTCAGAACAGACCGAGCCGGCCCAACAGGTGGCTCAGGCCCGCGCCACCGGACGGGAGCAGGAATTCGACCTGGGCGTCTTCGGGGATCCCGGCGTCGATCTTCCGGTGGGGGTGACCCTGGTGGTGGCCACCGGACCGGACGGGGGCGCGGTGCGCCCCATCGGCTCCGACCACGAAGTGGAACTGGGCCGGGACAGCGACGCCGCCACCGACTGGGCGCTGTATGACCCCCGGGTGTCGCGCCGCCACGCCAGCCTGCGGAGCGACGGCCAGGCGCTGTGGGTGCAAGATCTCGGCTCGCTGAACCACAGTTTCATCGATGGACAACCAGTCGACGCCGCATGGGCCCACCCGGGCCAGGCGGTCCGTTTCGGCAACACCGTGGCCCTGGTGCTGCGTCGCCAGACCCAGCCGGATGTCGCGCCGGCCCAGTGGAATCCGCCCGCCCCCTTCGCGTTGCCGGTGGCGGAGCGATCCGGAGCCAGGCTGCTGCGAAACCGACCCGATACCGATAAGTACGGTGCCCAGCTGGAAGCGCTCCGGCCTGCTATCGAGCTGCGGGTGGCCCAGGTGACCGCCATGCGTCGCTTGCGCCATCGGGTGGCGGGCTTGCGTTTCGTGCATCCGGTGCCGGCCCTGCGCGGCGGGGCCGAGGGCTTTCTGGCTGTCACCGTGGGTTTCGCCGACGCCCCCAGCGAGCTGACCTTCAAGCTACCCGAGGGTCTGGCCCGACCACTGCAAACCCAGGCCGAGGCCTTCGCGGCTTCCTTCGTGGACCGTGAGGTACCCGTGGTGGTCGAGTTGTCGGGGCTGGAACGACTGGTGTTGGATGGTCCAGTGGAGGCGGTGGCGGGTACGTTGCGCCAGCTGCTGGCCCAGGTGGTGCTCCACCATGATCCGGCCGATGTGGCCGTGGCCGTCTTGACCGATACCGAAGCCGAAGACAGCGATTTCGCCGTGTCATTGGGCCGGGGAGTCTCGCTAGGGGTTTCTCGCACCACGCTGGGCTCCCATGCTCATCTGCGCAGTGCCAACGGTCAGGAACTATTGGGCGGAGCGGGCCGACTGGCGGAGCTGCTCGGCCGCATGCCAGCTCGCCGTCACATCATACTATTAGGTATGGACCCGACGGTGGAGAGCGTCCGGCTGCGACTGGGGGTATCCGGTGCCGGCCATCGGGTCACCTGCGTGGTGCCGGTCGCGACTCCGGCCAGCTCTTCGAGCCGACCCGATGCCCCCACCGAGGTGGTAGGGCCGGGCGAGGTGTACCTGCGCATCTCCGCTGAGGATGGCTCCGCCCAGATTGAGGGGCTGGGCGCCCCCGTGGTCATCGGTCCGCTGCTGCCAGCCTCGGTGAACGCCACCAACGCCGAGGTGCTGCTGGGCAGGCCCCCGCCGCCGCCAGGGCGGCCGAGCTAGGTTCAGCGGCAATGATCTGGCAGCGAGAACTGCATCGCTTCGGCGAGGAACGGGTGCTGCACGTTGCCCTGCCCGAGGGCTACCACGATCGCGACGCCCGGTATCCGGTGCTGGTCTGCCTCGATGCCCAATGGACCTTTGGCACCGTGTGCGATGTGGCCCTCAACTTGGGTTTGGCCCGGCTGTTGCCCAGGGTGATCGTGGTGGGGGTGGGCTGGGACACCAACGCAGCCCGCCAGGTCACCCGGCTTCGGGCCGCCTCCCTCACCCCCACCCCGGCGGTGGCGCCGCCCTTCGTGGCTTCGGGCACCGACGGCGAGGTGCGGGGCGGCGGGGCCGGGGCCTTTCGGGACTGGTTGCTGGGCGAAGCGCTGCCCATGATCGACGGCACGTACCGCACCCAGCCTGCGGAGCGCACCTTGATCGGGCACTCCTTGTCGGCCCTTTTTGGCCTGGACACCTTGTTCTGTCGACCCGAGGCTTTCTCGCGCTGGCTGTTGGCCAGCCCCTCTATCTGGTGGGACGACCGGGTCATCTTGGCTATCGAGGAACACAGCCGGGCCGAAGGGGTTCGGCTCGGGGGCAAGGTTTTCCTCTCGGTGGGCAGCGAGGAGGAAGGGCTAGGAGGAATGCCCATGATCACCAACGCTCGCCTGATGCACGATCGGTTGGATCGGCGCCGAGGGGAAACGCTGGAGTTGACCCTGGCCGTGCTCGAAGGGGAATTGCACCACTCCACCATCCCCGCTGCCGTGAGCCGGGGCCTGCGCTGGCTCTACCGGTATTAGCTCGGGGGCTGCGCCCCCGGCGGCGCTTGGGGCGCCTCCCCCATCCACGCCCGGCTCGCTGGCGCTCGCTCGGTCGTGCTAGCCGGCCTGGGGGTTGACCAGGATCTTGACTGCGTCTGAGCGTCGGTTGGCCATCGCTTCAATGGTGCTGCCCAGCTCGTCGAGGGTGATGGTGGCGTCGTGCAGACTGGTCACGTTCAAGCGACCATCGGCGATGAAGCCGCCTACCGCCCGCATCTCCTCCAGGGTGAACAACATGGCGGTGTCCACGCTGACCTCCTTGCCCAACCAGCGCATGGGCGACACGGTGGCCTCCTGCCCGCTCACCCCGATCATGCACACCGAACCGCCCCGGCGCACCATGTCCACCGACTGCTGCAACGTCTGGGGCACCCCGGCGCAATCAAAGGCGATATCGGCCCGCAAACCGCCAGAAACCCCGTTGAGGTACTCACGCAACTCCGGGCCGGGAGCAACGGCGGCATCCGCCCCCAAGGCCAAGGCCCGGGCCCGGCGCCCCGCATCGGGCTCCACAGCCACCACGTGGCCGGCCCCTGCGATGCGGACGCATTGCAGGGTAAGCAACCCGATCGGCCCGCACCCCACCACGCAGGCCACGTCACCCGCCCGCAGCCGGCTGCGGCGCACCCCGTGCAGGGCCACCGAGGCCGGTTCGATGATGGCGGCGGCGTCGTCGTTGACCGCGTCGGGGACCGGGCAGAGCCGGTTGGCCCACAAGGCCATCGAGCGGGCGAAACCGCCGTTGCGGGGGGCCAGACGGCCGCCGTAGGTGGCCCGGGCTTGGGCGCAGAAGCTGGGATGATCGGCCCGGCATTCCGGGCAGGAACCGCAGCCGGGGGCAGAACCGCCGGTGACCCGATCGCCTTCGGCCACGTTGGTCACACCCTCGCCCAGCTCGCGCACCACCCCGACCCACTCATGGCCGCACAGGCCGGGGGCGTAGGGCCAGCCTTCGGTGTAGGCGTGGACGTCGCTGCCGCAGATGCCGCAGCGCAGAATGTCGAGCAGTGCCTCACCCGGGCCGGCGTGGGGCTCGTCCACCTCGGCCAGCTCGAAATGGTGCTTCCCTCGGATCACAGCAGCGCGCATGACCCCCTTGCTAGCAGAACCGCTCCCGGCGCGGGTGGGGTGGCGGCTACCAGGTGTCCACGCAGGGCCGCTTGGGGGTGGTTCGAGAACGCCAGGGGGTGACGGGGGCAGCCTTGAGGCCGGTGCTGATCCAATGGCGGGTGTCGGCGGGGTCGATGACCTCGTCGATCTCGAAGGTCATGGCCGTGTTCAACGCCTTGCCGTTGTTGTACATCTTGGCCACCAACTTGTCGTAGAGGGCGACCCGGGCCTCGGGTTCCTCGATGGCCTCCAGCTCCTTGCGGAACCCCAGCTTCACCGCCCCCTCCAGACCCATGCCCCCGAACTCGCCGGTGGGCCAGGCCACCGCCCAGAACGGCGTTTTCATGCTGCCGGCGGCCATGCCTTGAGCCCCCAAACCGTAGGACTTCCGCAACACCACCGTGAAGAACGGCACGGTGACGGAGGCGGCGTTGACGAACATTCGACAGCAGTGACGAACCAAGGCCAACTTCTCGTACTCGGGGCCGACCATGTTCCCCGGGGTGTCACACAACGACACGATGGGCAGATCGAAGGCGTCGCACAACTGGATGAAGCGGGTCGCTTTATCGGCCGCGTCGCTGTCGATGGCGCCGCCGAGATGGGCGGGATTGTTGGCGATCACCCCCACCGGACGCCCTTCCAAGCGGGCCAGGGCAGTGACCATGCCGTGGCCGAAGCCGCGGCGAATCTCCAGCACCGAGCCTGCATCGAAGAGCGTGTCGATAACGTGGCGCACGTCGTAGATCCGCAGCCGGTTCTCGGGGATGGCGTGGCGCAGTGCACGCTGATCCGCGCACGTCCATTCGGTGGTGCGCCCCTGGAAATAGGAGAGGTACTGCTTGGCCACCGACACCGCTTCGGCCTCATCGCCCACGGCGATGTCGACCACTCCGTTGGGCACCTGTACCGACATGGGCCCCACCTCCTCTGGTCGGTACAAGCCCAGCCCGCCTCCCTCGATCATGGCGGGACCGCCCATGCCGATGTTGGAATCCTGCGTGGCAATGACCACGTCGCAACAGCCCAGGATTACCGCGTTGCCGGCGAAACAACGTCCCGAGGTGATGCCCACCATCGGAACCGTGCCTGAAAGCTGACCCCAGGTGTGAAAGGTCATCACGTCCAGGCCCATGCCGGCGACGGCGTCCACGTCGCCGGGGCGCCCGCCACCCCCCTCAGCGAAGAAGACCACCGGGAGACGCCAGTCCCGGGCCAACTCCATCATCCGATCTTTCTTGTAATGGTTGAAATAGCCCTGCGTACCGGCCAGTACGGTGTAGTCGTAAGCCAGGATCACCGCCTGGGATGCCTCGTCGTCGAACTGGTCGCCGTTGACGGCGCCGATGCCGGCCAACATGCCATCGGCGGGGGTGTTGGTCATCAGATCTTCCAGGCTGCGGCGGCTGCGCTGGGCGGCCACTGCCAAGGATCCGTACTCGATCCAGGAGCCAGGGTCGATGAGATCGTCCAGGTTCTCCCGCGCCGTGCGGTGGCCGGTCTTGCGCCTTTTGGCCACCGCCTCGGGTCGGTTGGCGTCCAGTCCGAACCCGTGGCGTTCGAAGCTCTCGGCCAGGTCGGGGCGAATGTGGTTCAGGTCCACCGCCAGGGTGTCTCCCCCGGCCCTCACAGACACCTCACCCGCTTCGATGAACAGCAGCGGATGGCCTTCGTAGACCGCATCGCCGGGGCTGACCCCTATGGCGCGTACGACCCCACTGATCCCGCTGTTGATGACGTGTTCCATTTTCATGGACTCCATGATCAGCACCGCCTGGCCGGCGGCCACCTCTTCGCCCACCGCAACGGACAGGCTGACCACCGTGCCCTGCAGGGGCGCGGGCACCGCGGTGGTGTCCTGGGGGGCTACGGGGTGGGCTTGGCCGGGAGACGTGGCTGGTTGTTTGCCCAACGCCAGCACGGCCAGCGGATCGCTGCTGGCCGCCCGCACCCCCGCCATGGCCGGTTCTGTGTTGCCCGGCGGGGCCGCCGCCGGGTGGGTGCTGGGCTGGGTGGGCATGGCCGGGTCGTGGCCCTGGGCGGCGGCGGCCAGCAACTGGTCCAGGTGCTCCTCCACATAGCGGGTGTGCACGGTCCCGCTGGCCACATCGTCGCGGGCTAGCACCGCCCGCAGAAAGGCGATGTTGGTGGCCGCTCCTTCTACCCGGAACTCGGCCAGGGCCCGGTCGGTGCGGCGCAGGGCCACCGCCAGGGAGGGGCCGTGGCCGATGACCTTGGCCACCAGCGAGTCGTAGCTGGGGCTGGTGGCGTAGCCGGCGTACCCATACCCATCGGTACGGATGCCGGGCCCGCTGGGGGGCTCGTAGCGCACCAACACCCCGCCGGCTGGCCTCGCCGTTGCGTCGGCCTGCATGGTCTCCAGGTTCACGCGGGCCTGTACCGCGAACCCCCTGGGCGGGGGGATCTGGTTTTGTTGCAGGCCCAACTCGGCCAGGGTGGCTCCTCCGGCCAGCTGCAGTTGGGCGGTGACCAGATCGATACCGCTCACCTCCTCGGTGACGGTGTGTTCCACCTGCACCCTGGCGTTGAGCTCGATAAAGGCAACGGTGACGTCCGCGTCTGGGCGGCTGCCGCCCGTCTCGACCAGGAACTCCGCAGTGCCCAGGCTGCGGTAGCCGACCTCGGCGCCCAGCCGGAGGGCGGCCTGCAGGATCCGGGCCCGTATCCCCTCGGCCAGGGCGGGGGCGGGGGCGATTTCCACCAACTTCTGGCGCTGACGTTGCAGGCTGCACTCGCGGTCGCCCACCTGCGCGAGACCGCCCTGGCCGTCCCCGATCAGCTGCACCTCGATGTGGCGGGCGGCCGGCAGCAGCTGTTCCAGATAGAGCTCCGCGTTACCGAAGGCGCCGGCCGCCTCCGAGGCGCAGCGGGCCATGGCTCCAGCCAACTCGTCGAGGTGGTGCACCGGTGCCATGCCGCGCCCGCCGCCCCCGGCCAGGGCCTTGACCATCACCGCCGCTCCCGGTCCCAGCCCGGCGAAGAAGGCGCGGGCGGCCTCCACATCGGTGGGACCATCGGTCCCGGCCAGCACCGCCACCCCGAGGCGTTGGGCCAGTTGTCGGGCGGCGATCTTGTTGCCGAACAGGGCCAGCGTTTGGGGGGTGGGGCCCACGAACCGCAACCCGGCCGCTTCGCAGGCGGTGGCGAAGTCGGCGTTTTCGGCCAGGAATCCGTAGCCGGGGTGAACGCTGTCGCAGCCGAGGCTTCGGGCCGCAGCCACCAGCTGGTCGATATCGAGATAGGCGCTCGCTCCTCGACCGTTGAGTTGATGGGTTTCCGTTGCCGTGTGGGTATGGAGCGAGGCGGCGTCGTCCACCGGGAAAATCGCCACCGTGGGAATACCTAAGTCGCCAGCGGCTCGCATGATCCGAATGGCGATCTCACCTCGGTTGGCCACCAAAAGCTTCTGCAAACCCATGTGTTGACCGTCCCCGTAGCTCGGCGCAGTTCTGTGCGTGACCGAATGCGCACGTGACCGAATGCGCACGTGACGTTCTACCGGATTACCGCCAGGACGGATTCATCCTCGCCGCTGGAGCTCAGCCCCAGAGCCCACGTTGGGTAGGTGTCTCGTCACTGATGCGCAGATCGACGTAGGGTGACGACGATCGGTCAGGGGCAATCGGAGCCGGAGCCTGGGTCCGACCCCGTTTCCGAGCCTGTTTCTGGAGTCGGGGAGGCAATCATGTCGCAGCGCCGGCGGGAGGCGTTACGTGGCGGTCCGGCCAAGGTCCTCGCCCTGGCGTCGTGTCTGGTGGCGGTTGGGTTGTTGGGGTGGGTCCTGCGGGCCGCGCCGATTGATGGCTTCCACACCCGAGTGGCTCTGGCCGGGTCCCCGGACCGACTCCGGCTGGTCCAAGACCAGGTCCCATCGGGCCGGGCTGCTCGGGCGCTGGGGCGGCAGAGCGTCTTCGCCCTGTCGTGGTTGGTGCCCTCCGCCGCCTGCTGGGTCGGTGCCCGGCACTGGGTGCCTGCGTATCGGCGCCGACAGCGAACCTGGCCATGGCTGTGGCTGGCGGGCCTGCTGGCGGTAGCGGCCAACCTGGTCGGCAACGCCGTCAGCTACCAGCTCTTTGTCGCCACCCCGCCGGCGCCGGCCTACGCCTTGGTTGGCCTGGCCACCTTGAGCTGGCTCACCATCGTGGCCTACGCGGTCTCGGCGCTGGGGGTGGGCTCCTGCGTGCTGGGCCCGCTGGTGGCGCCGGTGCTCCGGCCCGTATTCGAGTGGTTCTTCTCGGGGTTCGACTGGCTGGCCAAACCGCATCCGCCCGCCACTGCTCCCGGTGGGGCAGCGGTGCCAGCCGAGACGCCGGGGTCGGTTGAGCCGCCGGGGTCGGTTGAGCTGGATCCTGAGGGACTGGGTATCGCCCTTTCGGGTGGGGGGATTCGGGCTGCGGCCATCTCTGCCGGCGCCTTGGGGGCCTTTGATGGTCCCCGTGTCGGGGGTGGACGATCGGTGTTGTTGTCCGCCCGCTGGCTGACCGCGGTGTCCGGCGGCGGCTTCTGCGCCGCGGGTTGGCGGGTCAGCGACCACGCCGTGCTGCGCTCGGCCTCGAGCCGGGTCAGCACCACGATGTTCGAGCAGGAACACCCGTGGGCGCAGACCGTGCGTCGAAGACGCCGATTTCTGGAGAACCCTCTGGGTGGCATCACCGGCGGTGCGTTGCAGGCCTTGTGGCGCAGCACCCTGGTCTTGGCCGTGGTGGCCGCCTCGGCCTATCTGGCCGGCTGGGCGGTTGGGACGGTGGTGCGCAGCCCCGCCGTTCACCCCGGGTTCAGCAACGCCACCGAGCTGTGGGCTCCCCGCACGGTTTGGCCGTGGCTCCTTCCGCTGGGGGTGGCCGGCGTCAGCGCCACCCTTGCCGGTTGGGTCCGCCACCGTTCCCCCTGGCGCCGGCGCGGCCTGGCCGTGGCTACCGGTCTGGCCGGTGCTGGGCTGGTTCTGTTGGTGGTGTTGCAATGGATATGTTAGATCCGTTAGATTATCATGAGGATTTTGATGATACAATCCCTAGTAACAATAAGAAGAAAAAGGAGAAATCATCATTACAAGATCCAACGAATGTTATTGATCTTCTTTCTATGGAACAACCGACGATGCCTTATATGACGGCAACGAAGGTAACAACAACAACTATGAAAAGTGCTATGAAAAAGAAGAATGCAGACATATTGACGATGATGACAAGTGACAGTAATATTCGTTATAATCACAATCATCATGATTATTCGAAGTCGAAGAAGGAAAAGAATGCACCATTAGCACATGCATTAGAAGATGCATTAATGATGAATACTAGTAAGATTATTATT
>JANPEN010000531.1:0-7724 GCA_031422955.1 Acidimicrobiia bacterium | reverse complement strand
GCCGTACCGGGCATGCCCGCCGGCATCAACCATCGCGGCACCGGCCGTGCCACCGCCGTCACCCGCTAAGACCGTCAACCAGAGACCTCGAAGCAACGACGCTTCTCTCCGACTTCTCGCTCGCTCGACTACTACCTTCTAGTATCTTTCATATACTTTCAGTATTTCACCTATCGATCGGCTCTGCGACGGTGCTCCGTTGGGGTCGGATCGCCAACCAGGGCAGGGGGCACCACGATGGACACGACAGCAGAGATCGTTCAGCACGAAGGCGTCACCGTGGTGCGAGACGGCCGGGGCGAGCTGGTGGCCCGCAAAGTGGTGCCGGCCGCCGATCGCGGGCGTCTGCGCCACGAGCTGGCGGTGCTGCGGCGGCTCCATGGGCTGGCCGTGGTGTCACCCCGCCAACCCGGCACTGCCGCCGCCACCACCGGCACAGCCGCCCGCACCGAGACCGGGGCCGTTGACCCTGACTCCGGCGAAGCCGACGGGCAGGTCGATTTCATCTACGTGGGTCCTCGCACCCTGGCGGAGGCGACCGACCTGGCCCCCGCCCGTCTGCTGGCCATGCTGGCCGCCGTCGCCAGGACCTTGGAAGCAGCCCACGAACGGGGCGTCAGCCACGGAAGAGTGGACGGATCCCACGTGCTGTTGGGCAGCCAGGACCAACCGGTGCTGTGCGGCTGGGGCGAGGCCGGCATCGACCCCGCGGTGTTGGCGGAACCAGGTGGCGGCACCGAGGTCGCCGGCACTGGTCTCCCCGGCACCGATGTCCCCGGCACCGATGTCCCCGGCACTGGTTACCTCGTCACTGGTTTCCTCGGAGTTGTGGGCTCCACGCCGGTCCCGCCTTTCGATCCCGCCGGTGATGTGGCCGCCCTCGGCGAACTTGCCTTCCAGGTAGCGCAACGAAACCGGTCCGTCAGCGGGCGGGTTCGCACCCAGCTCACCGCGGTCGCCACCGCCGCCCGCCATCCCGACCCGAAGCTGCGCCCACCCATGACCGAGCTGGCCAGGGTGTTAGGACTGTCGGGGCCCGCCTCCGAACCAGTCCAGCAACCGTCGAGCCCGGCCGGTTCCAACCCCCCTCGGTGGGGGCGGCCTTCGCGGCGGCTGGTGGCCGGCGGCGGGGCCGCGTTGGCGGCGGCGCTGTTCACCGTGGTGGCGGTGGGATCCTTCACGGGGTCTGCCCCTCAGAGCACCGCGGCGGGGGGCGCCGCCAGCCCGGCGACAGAAGACGCAGGAAGCCCACTCCCCGTCGACCCAGGAGCCACCGTCGAGCCGGGGTCCCAGACAGACTCGGCCGCGGGCTCCGACGCGGGCTCCGGTCCGGGGTCGGTGCCAGGGTCGACACCGGCACCAACATCGGCACGGGGATCGCCGTCCGCAACGGCCAGCCCGCTCATGGACAAGCCCTGTCCGACCACGGCCGAGGAGCTTGCCCTGGCCGGGCTGGCGACCCGCTGTCTGGTTCCGCTGGCGGTTTCGCTGGATGGCCACCAGCTACACATCGCCCAGCTTGTCTTCGCCCTGGGGCAGCCGGGCGATGTGGCCGCCCTGAGCGACCCCGGTTGCACCGGCAAGCTGACGCCTACCGTCCTGCAACCAGCCAGCGGCGCTGTGTTCGTCTACGACGAGTGGGCCGGCGCCGAGCGTCCCAGCACGGCTCGGTCCCTCGACGTAGTGGTCGGCGCAGTTGGCTTCGCCGATCCGACCGGCGCCACCTGTGGGGTCATCTCCCTGCTGCACGCCGACGGAACGATCGCCACCATCGCCACGGTCGGCTCAGGCGGTGGACGCTGATGGCTCGATCACAGCCCAATCTGGCGGCCCCAACCGCACCCGTCGCCCACGCCGATCGCCCTCGACCCTTTTTGCGGCTGATCGCCTCGAACCTGGCCATGGCGGCTGTGTTCGCCGCAGTTCTGCGGCTGGGTGCGGCCTTGCCCTCCAAGCCGCCGGGCTCGGCGCAGCTGGGACCCTGGCTGCTGGCCACCCCGGTTGATGTGGTGGCCGCCTTCGGCCTGTGGCTGGCCGTGCTGGCGGGAGCCGGCTACCTGAGCGTGGTTCACCTCATTGCCTTGGCCGGGCATTTGACCCACTCAGCCGGCACCGTCCGCTTGGCCGATCGGGCCTCGGCCGGACTGGTCAGCCGGGTCGGGGCCGGGGTGGTGGCCGCCGGGCTGAGCAGCACGCTGTTGGCCGTATCGGTACCAAGCGTGGGCGCCGCCAGCATCCCCAGTAGCCCGCCTCCGACCATGCTGCTGCTCCCCCACCCGCTGAGCGATGCTCCTGTGCTGGCGCCCACGACGACCGACGCGGCCAACACCACCGAGGCGATGAGCGAGTAAGGCAGCGGTCCCTCCAACGAGAGCGAACCAACTCGGCCCACCATGTGGCTGCTTCCCCTTGCCCCTATCCAGGGATCCCCCCAGCTCACCGGGCCGAGCGGGCCGGCGGTGGGTGGCCACGATCGCGTGTGGGTCGTGCAACGCGGGGACAATCTGTGGGACATCGCCGAGGCGACCCTGCGCACCGACCCCGGACCCGTTGATGTCAACGCCGTGCACGCCTATTGGCACCGCTTGGTCGACACCAACCGAACGCAGTTGGCCGACCCCGACAACCCCGATCTCATCTTCGTCGGCCAAGCGCTGCAGCTGCCCCCCCGCTGAGCAGCGAGCCAGGAAAACGGCGAACGCCGGGCGTACCGGCCCGGCGTCGCGTCCGTTGCAGCGAGCGGTGCGGATCAGCGAACGATGCGAAGGCCCATGCCCTCCAGGCGGGGAGTGGTCTCCTCCACAATGGTGCCCAGGATGCAAGCCAGGGCCCGAATGTCATCCCGGCGGATGGTGAGGACCCGGCCGTTGAAGTCTTGGCGCTGGACCTGGATCATGCTCAGGTAGCGGGTCAACATCTCCGCCTCGCCCCCTTCCAGCTGCTCCAGACGGGTGAGGTCGATGGTGACGGACATGTCGTCGAAACCACCACCCCGGTTGGCGGCGGTGGTGCCGAAATCGGGGCCCTCGTCCTTGGGCAGGAGTTGGTCCACCGGCACGCTGTAGAAGCGGGCCAGGCGTTGCAAGCGGGGCACCGAGATGGCCCGCTCGCCTCGTTCGTAGGCACCCAACACCGAGGCCTTGAACTCCTGGTTCGACGCCGCCTCTACGTCTTGGAGGGACAAGCGCTTCTGACGCCGAATGGCTCGAAGCCGCTCGCCCACTTTGCGGCCATAGCTGGGCGGCATCTCCGCGGTGCCCACCTCGTTCTCGCTGAGCATCAGCTCGTTCTCCTTCGCTTTTCGAGGCTTTCCACGCTCGCCATCGCGGATGACCGATGTTATCTGGTTACGGAGTGTGAGAGTACGCACCACCCTGGCCAATATCAACCACCCAAAGCGTTTTCTCCGGCAGAATCCACGTCAAGCACCAGACGAGACCGCAAGGCCACTAACAGCGTTGAGGCGGCCAGTGCCGCCGTCTCCACGCGGAGCACCTGCGGTCCGAGACCCACGGTGGGCAATCCGACACCCAACTCGGTCGCGCTCCAGCCTCCTTCTGGGCCGATCATCACGTTCCGGACACTGCGAGTAATCGGACCGCCACCAGGCTGGGCCAGCACCACCCCGGCATTGCCGCCAGCGGCGGGACCAGCCGCTACCGCACCAGCGGTGGCCTGGGCGAAGCTGTACGGACCCGACAGCTCCGGCAGCCAGGCCCGGCGGCTCTGCGCCCCGGCGGCTCGGATCACCCGTTCCAAGCGAGCTCGGACCCGTGACCCGTTGTCCTGGTGGGAGCGAACCACTGAATGGTCCGTTTCGACCAACACGAAAGCGTCGATCCCCAACTCGGTGGCCTTTTGCAGCAACCAGTCGGCCCGCTCGCCCTTGGGCAACGCCACCGACAAGGTCAGGGTCCGCTCCGGGCGGGGCTCGAAACGGGCCGGGGCGGTGAACACCAGCCCAGCCACCGCCTTGGCGCCGCCGGACGCTTCAGCAACCATCATCGCTGGGCGCCACCGTCCCCGGCCGTCGCACACCACCAAGGCATCGCCCTGGCGTAGCCGCACCACTCGCTGGAGATGATGCAGATCGTCGGAGGCGAGGTCGGGGTGGTCCATGTCGTCCACATAAACCACCGGGCCTCGGCTCGACACCAACGTCGCGTGGCCCGTCGCGTGGCCCGTCACTGGGTCGCCCACCTCACCCGGCGTGCTCAGCGCATGGCCGAACGCAACCGGGCGAACAGTCCCTTCTCGGGCTCCGCCACCGCCTCACCCCGCAGTTCGGCCAGGCGACGCAGAAGCTCTTCCTGCTCATCATCGAGATCGTCGGGGGTTTGCACCTCGACATGCACGAGGAGATCGCCCCGCCCCCGGGCCCGGACCTGGGGCACACCCAGATCGCGGAAGCGGAAGGTGGTGCCGGTCTGGGTGGCCCGCGGGATGATCAACTCCACGTCCCCATCAAGGGAGGTGTAGTTCAGGGTCGCTCCCAGGGTGGCCTGGGTGAAAGAGATGGGCAGGCGATGGTGCAGATCATCGCCCTCGCGCTCGAGGTACTCGTGGGCGGCGACCCGCAGATGCACGTACAGATCCCCGGGCGCACCGCCACGGGGCCCGGCTGCGCCCCGGCCGGTGAGGCGCAGGGTGGTGCCGTTGTCCACTCCGGCCGGGATCTCGACGGGATAGGTGCGGGTCTCCGTGGTGCGCCCTTCGCCCCGGCAGGTGGTACACGGGCTGGGGATCATCTGGCCCGAGCTGGCGCAGCGCAAGCAGGGGTTGCTGGTCACCATCTGACCGAGGAAGGACTGGCGCACCCGGCGGAGCTGGCCGGCGCCGCCACAGTCGGGGCAGGTCTGGGCGGTGGTACCGGGGGTGGCGCCGCTGCCCGAGCAGTCTCCGCACGCCACCGCGGTGCGCACCGAGACGTCCCTCTCGGTGCCGAAGACGATGTCTTCGAAGGCCAGATCGACGATGGTTTCCTGGTCGGCGCCTCGCGGTGGCCCTGGGCGGCCTCTGGCGCCACCTCTGGCTCCGCCGAAGCCGAAGCCGTCCATGACCATGCCCAACAGATCGTCGATGCCGCCACCGAAGTTGGAGAAGTTAGCTCCGCCAGCGGCGGCTGCCCCCTCTTCCGGCCCGAAGCGGTCATAGCGGGCCCGACGCTGGGGATCGGACAAAACCTCGTAGGCCTTGGAGATCTCCTTGAACTTGGCTTCGGCCCCGGGCTCGGGGTTGACGTCGGGGTGGTAGGTGCGGGCCAGGCGCCGATAGGCCTTCTTCAGCTCATCGGCACTGGCCGAGGAGGCCACCTCCAGCAGGGCGTAATAGTCGCTCACGTCTCCGAACCTTCCGAGAGGCGATGCCCCAGACGACGGCTGACCACGGCCACCGCGGCCAGCGCCTGGGGATAGTTCATGCGGGTGGGGCCGAGCACCCCAATGGAGCCAATGGGCTCGCCGTCCACCGTGTAGGGGGCCACCACCAGCGAGCATTCGGCCAGGGTGGCCATGCCCGTCTCGGTGCCGATGGCCACCTGCACCCCCCGACCCAGCAGCTCGCGAATAAGGGAAACGACCACGTACTGCTCCTCAAGGACGGCCAGGACACTGCGCACTGTCTCGGTGGCAGGAAAGGCGCCGGCCACGTTGGCCGCCCCACCGACGTACATCCGGCGGGGGGCGTCCTCGTCGGCGGCGGCGCCCAGGGCCAACAGCACCCGCTGCACGACCTGATCCACGCCCGCCTCGCCACTGGCCGGCAAGGCCGCCACTCCCTGCAGGACCTGGCCGACCAGGGCCCGGTTCAACCGAGCGGTGGCCGCCCCCAGCTCCACATCGGTGGTGCCGGCATCGAGCTCGATAGCGTGCTGGTCCACGGTGCCATTGGACAACACCACCACCACGACGGCCTGGCGCCCGCCCAGGCCGACCACCTGCACGTTGCGGACGGTGGCGGTCTCCCGGGGCGGGCCTACCACCACCCCTGCGTAGCTGGTCAGGGTGGACAGCAGCCGGCTGGTCTCGTGCAACATCTGTTCGAGTTGGGTGTGGGCCTTGTCGAAGAAAGA
Source organism: Acidimicrobiia bacterium (assembly GCA_031422955.1). Lineage (GTDB taxonomy): Bacteria > Actinomycetota > Acidimicrobiia > Acidimicrobiales > CAIXPF01 > CAIXPF01. The sequence goes on along the minus strand of JANPEN010000531.1, from coordinate 1,654 downwards.
GCCCACCGTCTGGGCCTCGATGGGGCTGAGGTTCGGCTGGGCCAGATGGTCGACGAAGAACCGGTAGCCCTTTTCGGTGGGTACCCGGCCCGCGCTGGTATGGGGCTGTTGGAGGAAGCCCTCGCGCTCGAGGAAGGCCATGTCGTTGCGAATGGTGGCGGAAGAGACCGCCACCGACGCCGCGTGGGCGACGTGGGAGGAGCCCACCGGCTGGGCCGTCTGAATGTATTCCTCGACGATCGCAGACAAAATCGACGCTTTTCGTTCATCGAGCATGGGTCATCACCGCTCCAATGCCGCGGGAGATTCTAGCGCCCCTGGCTGGATGCCCTTCCAACGGCTGTTCGCCCATTCGACGAACCGTCAGTCCAACTTAAGGGCGGAAATGAACGCTTCTTGAGGAACTTCGACCCTCCCGATGGACTTCATGCGCTTCTTGCCTACCTTCTGTTTCTCCAGCAGCTTTCGTTTGCGGGAGATGTCGCCACCGTAGAGCTTGGCGGTCACGTCTTTCCGGTAGGCCTTGACGGTGGAACGAGCGATGATGCGCCCAGCTACGGAGGCCTGGATGGCCACGTCGAACTGCTGGCGGGGGATCAACTCCTTGAGCTTCTCTGCCATGGCTCGGCCGTACTCGTCTGCCTTGTCGCGGTGGATGACCATGGAGAACGCGTCCACCGGCTCACCGGCCAGCAGGATGTCCACCTTGACCAGGTTGCCGGCCTGGTAGTCCGCCGGTTCATAGTCGAGGGAGGCGTAGCCCTGCGTGCGGCTCTTGAGCTGATCGAAGAAGTCCACCACTACCTCAGCGAGTGGCAGCCGGTAGCCCAGCTCGATGCGCTCAGGCGAGAGGTACTCCAGCTTGAGCATCTCGCCCCTACGGGTTTGGCACAGATCCAGCAGGGTGCCGGTGTAGTCGGCGGGGGCGAGGATGGTGGCCTTGAGGTAGGGCTCGGAGATCTCCTCGATCTCGCCCATGGGGGGCATGTCGGAGGGGTTGTCCACCACCAGCTGCTGGCCGCCACGCACGGTGACCCGGTATTCGACGGAGGGGGCGGTGGCGATGAGGCTGAGGTCGAACTCCCGCTCCAGGCGCTCCCGGACGATCTCCATGTGCAACAAGCCCAGGAAGCCACAACGGAACCCGAAGCCCAACGCCCCGGAGGTTTCCGGCGTGAAAGTGAAGCTGGCGTCGTTGAGACCCAGCTTCTCCAGGGAATCCCGCAGCCGGGGGTAGTCGTCCCCCTCAATGGGATACAGCCCGCAAAAGACCATGGGCTTGGGTTCCCGGTAGCCGGTCAGTGGGGCGGAGGCGGGATGCACGAAGTCGGTGACCGTCTCCCCTGACCGGGCCTCGGCCACGTTCTTGATCCCCGCCACCAGGTAGCCGACCTCCCCCGGCCCCAGGACCTTGACCGGGGTGGGCACGGGCAGCCGTACGCCCACCTCGTCGGCCTCGTGAGTGGCACCGGCATGCATGAAGCGCAGCTTGGCCCCGGTGCGCAGGGTGCCATTCTGGACCCGGATAGAGCTGATCACGCCCCGGAACTGGTCGTAATGGGAATCGAAAATGAGGGCTTGCAGGGCCACATCGGGATCTCCGCCGGGAGCTGGGATGCGATCGATGACGGCGTCGAGCAGCTCCGGTACCCCT
>JANPEN010000530.1:0-12066 GCA_031422955.1 Acidimicrobiia bacterium | reverse complement strand
GCGAGGCGCCGCAGCCCGAGCGAGAAGCCCGTTTGATCCCAGCGAGTTCGCATTGCCCGCCGGTTCCCGCACCGAGCGAGCGCCCGTGAGAGCGCCCCCGAACAAGCACGCGCAGCCCCCGCACAAGCCAAGGACTAGCCTGGCGCCCATGGTGCTGCGCTCCATCGAACGCCGCCTGGAGACCCTGGTCGAAGGGGCCTTCGCCCGCGCCTTTCGTTCGGGCCTTCGCCCGGTGGAGCTGGGTCGCAAGCTGCTGCGGGAAATGGACGACCATCGCAGCGTGGGCGTTACCGGCCGAACGGTGGTCCCCAACCACTTCCAGATCCACCTCTGCCCCGAGGATGCGGCCGGTTTCGCCAACGTGTCTGCCTCCCTGGTGCGTGAGCTGTGCGACCTGGCCCGCGAGCATGCCAGGGAGGAAGCCTGCGCCTTCATGGGACCGGTCAGCGTGGCCCTGGTCCCTGACGAAGGGCGCCGGCCCGGCACCTTCGCGGTGGTCGGGAAGTTCCTCGACGCGGGGGCGGGCGCGGGAGCGGGCGCTCTGGTCCTACCCGGTGAGCAGCGCATCGTGTTGGCCGACACCGTCACCAAGGTGGGCCGGCTGCCCGACTGTGGGGTCCAGATCGTGGACGCCAGTGTCAGCCGCTACCACGCCGAGATCCGGGCCAAGGGCGACGGGTTCGTGGTCGTGGACCTCGGATCCACCAACGGCACCAGGGTCAACGGCGTGCGGGTCTATGAACGGGCCCTTAGCGATGGCGACGAGTTGACCTTCGGTACCGTCTCTGTCCGCTTCTCGGCCTCCTGAGTCCTACCGGCAGAGGTCGACGAAGTGCCCGAACAGTTGCTCAACGTCTTGAAGTTGTGCCTGCTGGCGCTGCTCTATCTTTTCTTCGTCCGGGTGGCTCGGGCGGTGTGGGTCGAGGTCAACGGCCCCCGACTCGGCGCTGCCCGCCCCCGCCACCCCGATGAGCTGGCCGCGCCGGGCCCTGCCACGGTCCAACCCCCGCCGGGCGCGGCCCTCTCCAGCGCCGGGATCGGCGGCGTCGGCACCGGTCGTGGCGCCCCCGCCCCCGCCGCCCCCCCGCCGGTGGCGGTGTCAGCCGCCCCTCGGGCCACCATCCGAAGTCCCGGCGGCGGGTCGCGCCGCCAAGCCAAACGCTCCGTCGCTCCCGCCGCCGCTTCCCCGGTTCCGGGCCCTGCGTTGGTGGTACTGGCCCCCCCCGAGCTGCTCGGGCGCCGCTACCAGCTGGCCCAGGAGTTGACCCTGGGCCGGGCCGCGGGCTGCCAGATCACCCTGGACGACACCTACGTGTCCCAGCTTCACGCCCGCATCTTTCGTGCCGAGGACGTGCTGTACGTGGAGGATCTCGGATCAACCAACGGCACCTACCTGAACCGCAATAAGGTGTCGGGCCCGTCGTTGCTCGAGGTAGGAGACCAGGTCCAGGTGGGTTCGACCATATTCGAGCTGGTGGCGTGATTCGTCTGGCTGGCGGTGCCCACAGCGATGTGGGAAGGGTGCGCACCAACAACCAGGACGCGGCCTTGGCTGAAACGACCAGCGCCGTGTACGCGGTGGCCGATGGCATGGGCGGTCACCGCGGCGGCGAGGTGGCTTCGGCTCTGGCCCTGGAAGCGTTGGTGAACCAGCTGGCCTCGGTGCGCGTTGGTGGCGGCCCCCTGGACGGCGTCGAGCGGGTGGTCGACGCGGTGATCGGGGCCAACGAAGCGGTGTTCGAAGAGGCCCGCGGCAACGCCGAGCTGTTCGGGATGGGCACCACGTTGTGCGTGTTGGCCCTTATCGGTGTGCCCGGCCAGGAGCAGCTGGCGGTGGCCAACGTGGGCGACAGTCGCATCTATCTGCTCCACGAGGGCGAACTATCCCAGTTGACCGAGGACCACTCCCTCGTTCAGGGCTTGGTGCGCGACGGGCAGCTCACTGCCGACGAAGCCGCCGTGCATCCCAACCGCAACATCTTGACCAGGGTCATCGGGGTCGAGCCCGTCGTTGAGGTCGACTGGTGGGAGTGGCCGGCGCAGGTCGGGGATCGCTATCTGCTGTGCAGCGACGGGCTGTTCAACGAGGTCAGCGACGCCCGCATCGCCGCCACCCTGCGCCAACTGGCCGATCCGGTGGAGGCGGCCAGAACCCTGGTCTCCCTGGCCAACGCCGGCGGTGGCCGGGACAACGTCACCTGTGTGGTGGTGGACGTGTTTGAAGACGATGGCGTCGCTGGTGTCCCCATGCTGGGCGATCCAGGAGCTACCGCGGCCGCCGCCCTGGCCGCCTCGCTGGAGGACCCGCCGCCTTTGCCGGAGCCGCGCTCGCAGCGCTTCACCTTCCGGGTCCTTGCCTTCGTGGCGGTGTTGGTCATCTTGGTGGCGGTGGCCGGCCTGGCCATACGCACCTGGGCCCGCAACAGCTACTTCGTGGCCGCCACCGCCACCGGCGACAAGGTGGCCATCTACCGAGGCAGGCCCGACGGGGTGCTGTGGTTCGATCCCGAGGTGGTCAGAATCACGGAACACGTGGTGTCCCAGCTCACCGAACGCCAACGGGTTCAGGTGGATGGACGCCACACCACCAGCTCGGTGCGAGAAGCCACGCTGTGGCTGGACAACCTGGTGACCACCACCGCCACCACGGTGGCCCCGGTAAGCAGACCCACCACCGCGCCGATCACCGCGCCGACCGCCACCGTCCCCCCCACCACCGTGCCGACCACCACCGTGCCGACCACGACCGTGCCCACCACCGGGTTAGCGGAGACGCCGATCACCGCTGCGGCAGGTTGATGGTGGGCCGTGTCCGGCGCAGGACGGAGATGGGTCTGCTGCTGTTGGCCGCGCTGATCATCGTGAGCGCCTATGCCCTGGCTGCGGTGGGCCGCTCAGCCTCCTTACCGGCCAACATCGGACCGTTCCTGGCCATGCTGCTTGGCCTCTTCGTCATCGGCCATCTGGCTGTGCGTCGCCTGGCCCCGTGGGCGGACGGTTTGGTGTTGCCCCTCGCCGGACTGCTCAACGGGCTCGGTTACGTCTTCATCGCCCGGATGAACGAGCGCTTGGCTGCCGCCCAGGCCACGTGGAGCGCGGTGGGGATGGCCGGTTTCGTGGTCACCCTGGTGCTGGTGCGCAGGGCAAGGGCCCTGGAACGCTACCGCTACAGCTTCGCCGCGCTGGGCATCTTGTTGCTGCTGTTGCCGTCCATGCCCTTCATTGGGCGGGAGATCAACGGCGCCCGCATTTGGATCTCGGTCGGGCCGATGAGCTTTCAGCCGGGCGAAGCAGCCAAGCTGGCCCTGGCCGCCTTCCTGGCCGGGTTCTTGGTCGAAAAGCGCGAGCTGCTCGCCCTCAGCACCAAACGCGTCGGGCCGCTCTACCTGCCTGACCCTCGCCATCTCGGCCCGCTACTGGTGGCCTGGGGGGTTTCCTTGCTGGTCATGATCAACCAGAAGGACCTCGGCTCGTCGCTGTTGTTCTTCACCCTGTTCGTGGTGTTGGTGTGGGTGGCCACCGGTCGGGCTGCGTATCTGCTGCTGGGAACGATGCTGTTCGCCTCGGGGGCCTTTGTGGCCTACCACCTGTTCGGCCACGTCCAAGATCGGGTGCAGGCGTGGATCAACCCGTGGCCGGTGGCCGACGACGAGGGCTACCAGATCGTCCAGGCCGCCTTCGCCATGGCCGAGGGCGGTCTCACCGGCACTGGCCTGGGCCTGGGCGACTCCAGCCGTATCCCAGCCCGGGAGACCGACTTCATCTTCGCGGTGGTGGCCGAAGAACTGGGCTTGGTCGGCGCCACCGCCGTGTTGCTGGCCTATCTGTTACTGCTCGGCTGCGGCCTTCGCATCGCCCTCCAGGCCGACCACGCCTTCGAGAAACTGCTGGCCACGGGTCTGACCACCTTGCTGGGGGTCCAGGCCTTCGTGATCATCGGCGGCGTCATCCGGGTTCTGCCCCTGACCGGGGTGACGCTGCCCTTCATGTCCTTCGGAGGCTCCTCGCTGCTGGCCAACTACGTGCTGTTGGCCTTGCTCATGCGCATCTCCGATGAGTCCTCGCGTCGCGCCGCCCAGCGAGCGGGCGCCACCCACCAAGACGGCGTCCGCCCACGGGTCGAGGCCCCGACCGTGGCGGTGGTGGCGTGAGTAGGCGTCACGTGAGCAGGGGTTACGTCAACTGGGGTCGCCGGTGAACGCCCGCATTTCCAAGGTGGGGATCGGGCTCATCGTCTGTTTCACCCTGCTGTTCGTACAGCTCAATCGGGTCCAGATCTTTCAGGCCGAGCGCTTGGCCGAGAGTCCGCAGAACCAACGGGCCTTCGATCGCAGCTACGAGCAGCCTCGCGGCATTGTTGCCTCGGCCGATGATGAGGTGCTGGCCCGCTCCGTGGAAACCCCCGGCGCAGCCTCCGAGCGGGTGCGTGAGTTCCCCCACGGGGAGCTGTTCGCCCAGGTGACCGGCTTCTATTCCTTCGAGTTTAAAGCCGAGGGGGTGGAACGCGCCTTCGACGAGGAGTTGTCGGGACAAACGGACGCCCAGCGCTACGACCGGGTCAGCGACCTGTTCGTCGATCGCGACCGCAGCGCCGATGTCACCCTCACCCTGCGCAAGGATGTGCAGGAGGCGGCCCGCACCGCGCTGGGGCCGAGGCGGGGTTCGGTGGTGGTGCTCGATCCTCGCACCGGGGCGGTGCTGGCGCTGTGGAGCTTCCCTTCCTATGACCCCAACCTGCTCTCCAACCCCGATCGCGCCGAGGTGCAGGCGGCCTGGGAGCAGCTCAACGCGGACCCTGCCGCCCCCATGTTGGCCCGTGCCTACCGCGAGCGTTTCGCCCCCGGATCCAGCTTCAAGGTGGTGACCGCGGCGATCGGGGTGGACATCGGAGCGTTGACCGCCACCAGCCCGGTGTTCGAACCGGCGGCGAGCTATGTTCCGCCGGCATCGGACAACCCCATCAGCAACTTCGGTGGGGAGGTGTGCGGGGGCACGCTCATCGAGATCCTCACCTTCTCCTGCAACAGCGCCTTCGCCAAGATGGGAGCGGAGCTGATCGGACCCCAAGCGATGGTGGCGGGGGTGGGCGGATTCGGCTTCAACACCGCTATTCCTTTCGATTTGCCCGCCGGGGCGGTGTCCAGCTTTCCCACTGCTTACGGAGCCCAGATCTCGCCAGGAGTGTTCGAGGATTCGGCCCGACTGGCCCAGGCCGCCATCGGCCAGAACGACGTGGCCGCCACCCCGCTGACCATGGCTCTGGTGGCGGGGGCGATGGCCAACGACGGGGTGGTCATGGCGCCGCACGTGCTGGATCGCATCGTTGCTCGAGACGGCAAGGAACTGGTTCGAGTCGAGCCCAGTGTCTGGCAGCGGCCGGTCTCCGCGAACACTGCCGCCCTGGTCCGCCAGGGTATGGCGTCGGTGGTGGCGACGGGCACGGCCACCGCTCTGGCCATTGAAGGGGTCGAAGTCGGCGCCAAGACCGGCACCGCCGAGGTGGGTGACGGCGAGGCCACCAACGCCTGGGTGATCGGCTACGGCGGCCCGCCCGGCCAGGTGCCCTCGGTGGCCTTCGCCGTCATCGTAGAAGCGGACCCCGGTATCGGGGAGCAGACTGGCGGGCGCATCGCCGCGCCCATCGCCAGGGCGGTGCTGCAACAGGCCCTGACCCCCCTGCAGCCCAACCGGGGCGGTTGATCACTACAGTGATTGGCCGACATGGCCGAGCGCGAACCCGTGGTCCTCAGCGGACGATACGAACTCCACAGCCGCATCGCTCGCGGGGGCATGGCCGAGGTCTATCTGGCCCGTGATCAGCTGCTGGATCGACCCGTGGCTATCAAGGTGCTCTTCCCCGAGTTCGCCGTGGACCCCTCCTTTGTCGAGCGATTCCGTCGCGAGGCCCAGTCCGCCGCCAACCTGAACAACCCCGCCATCGTCGGGGTCTACGACTGGGGCTCCTATGAGGGCACCTACTTCATCGTCATGGAGTACGTGCGTGGCCGGGCCCTGGCGGAGATCCTGCGGGCCGAGGGGACGTTGCATCCGGACCGGGCCGCCGACATCGCCATCGATATCGCCGGCGCCCTCTACTTTGCGCATCGCAACGGGGTCGTGCATCGCGACATCAAGCCAGGCAACGTTCTGATCACCCCGCAGGGCCAGGTCAAGGTGGCCGATTTCGGCATCGCTCGGGCCATGACCGCCTCAGGCAGCGAAAACCTCACCCAGACCGGCTCGGTCATGGGTACGGCCACCTACTTCTCGCCCGAGCAGGCCCAGGGCCTGGCGGTGGATCCCCGTAGCGACCTTTACTCCCTTGGCGTGGTGCTCTACGAGATGGTGGTCGGGCGCCCGCCCTTCAGCGGCGAGAGCCCGGTGGCCATTGCCTACAAGCATGTGCAGGAATCACCGGTGCCCCCGCGCCGTTTGAATCCGCAGGTGCCGGTGGATCTCGAGGCCATCTGCCTGAAGCTGTTGGCTAAGAACCCGGTCAACCGCTACGCCTCGGCGGAGGAGGTGCGGGCCGATCTGCGCCGCTTCCGCGAAGGCCAGCCGGTGCGGGCCGAGGGCGCCATGGACCCTCAGTCGGTGGCGCCCACCAGCGCCGTGCCCGGTCTCACCGGCGTCGCTGCGGCGGGCGGTGCGGTCGGCGCAGCGATGGCGGCCGGTGTGGCCGGCGCCAGCCGAGCTCAGACGGCCGGAAGGGCGAACTCCTACGGGCAGCTGCGAGACCGCGATGGCACCGCCATCATGGCCGCCGCGGGCGCAGGCAGCGGGTCCCCCGCTGAGTACAACGCCCCCCGTCGCAACTGGATCTTCGTGGTCGTGTTGGTCGGGCTGCTGGCCGTGCTGGGCGGGCTGTTGCTGGCGCTGGCCAACGTGCTGTCCAGCGACGGTAACGAAGAGGCAGCGGTCACGAGGGTGAACGTTCCCAACGTTGAGAGGCTGGACTATCGGGTCGCCCAGAGCCAGCTTGAGGGGTTGAAGTTCCGGGTCAACATCGAGCCAGAGCAGAACGTGCAGGTCCCCGTCGACCAGGTCATCAGCCAGGAACCCCGGGCCAGGACCAACGCCGAGGAAGGCTCGACGGTGGTGCTCAAGGTGAGCACGGCGGAAACCCAGGCCGCCGTTCCCAACGTGGTGGGCAGCACCGAAACCCAGGCCCGTCGGGTATTAGAGGGCCAAGGCTTCAAAAACGTGGCCATCGTCAAGAAAGAAAGCGAACGGGCCGCCGGCGAGGTGCTGGAGATGAACCCCCCCAGTGGCACCAAGATCGACAAGACCTCGGTGATCACCCTGGCCGTCTCGGAAGGGGCCAAGCTGGTGGCGTTGCCCTCGGTGCTCAACAGAAGCTGTGACGATGCCAAAAAGGTGCTGGTGGCCGCTGGTTTCGCTGAGGCCAAGCTCAGCTGCCAGGACCAGCCCAGCGGCGAGGTGACCAAGGGCAAGGCCATCGGCACCGAACCCTCCGGCTCGGTGGCCAAAGACGCTGAGGTGCGCATTCTCATCTCGAGTGGGCCCTCCAAGGTGAAGCTGCCCGCCGTGGTCGGTCTCACCCAGGCCAGCGCCGAGAATCAGCTCTTGACCTTGTTCCTGGTGGTCAAGGTGGAGTTCGAGCCTCGGGCGGATCGGGTCGGGTTGGTCATCGACCAGAGCCCTTCGGGGGGCACCGAGGTCGATGCCGGCTCCACGGTCACCATCAAGGTCGGCACCACCCCATCCACCACCACTCCTTCCAGTTCCACCACCAGCTCGTCATCCTCAACGACCACCACCACCACGTCAGGCGGCGGGACCAGCGGTACGCCGCCCAGGAACTGACAGCCGATAGATTGCCAGCCATGGCCAAGCCGACGAAGCGCAAGGTTCCCGGGGGCGCTGCGGTGACCAGCGGGCGGGTCACACCGAAGGGCGGTGCTGTTCCCCGCGCCGCCGCCGGTCGCAGCGCATCCTCCTCTGGGGGGCCGGCCTCGGGTCGCTACACCCCGCCTACCTCCCCCGTGAAGCTCAAGCCGTCGGGACGGTGGGTTCCCGCCACTGTGTTCACCCTGCTCGGGCTGGGCTTGCTGACCATCGTGGTCAATTACATGCGCGACGATGCGGCTAGCAACTGGGTGATCTTCCTGGGCCTGGGGTTCATCCTGGCCGGGATCATGGTCGCCACCCAATGGCGCTAGGGCTTCACCTCCAGCGCTGAACAAGTTACAGCAGCGTCATTCTCCCCAGCCCCATCCACAGTCTGTGGACAACCCTGTTGAGCGGCCTCTGGCCTTTGGGGGGCGACGCCCGCTACTCCATGGCTGGAGCGACGAACTCCATGTCCTCCATGCAGTGGCGGGGCGGAGTCGGAATCTCGTCGTTGGCCGTCGTCATTCGTACCTCGGTACCGCACAACGTGCAACGGAACTGCATTTTGACCCGACGCAGCTCACCGGGGGGCGGCGGTCCCGGTACGGGTCGGGCGAAGGTTCCGATCATGGCGAAACCCATGCGGAACAGCAGATAGGAGGCCGAGGCGGCCACCAGCGTGGGGTACAGGTCGTAGTTACCCAAACCAACCGCCGCCACCACGGCCAAGCCGAGCACGACCACGAGCTTTCGGTTTCGATTCATCAGGTTTTGAGCCTCACTCGGGGCCACCGCAGTAGCCCTCTCATGGTAGGTCGTAGGGGAGGGGCTCGACCTCGGACGGCGCCGCCTTCACAACCGTTCGATGATCAAGGCGGTGGCCAGACCGCCGGCCGCGCTCATGGACTGCAGCCCGTAGCGACCCCCGCCGTGTTCGAGGGCGCCGAGCAAGGTGGCCAACAATCTGGTGCCGCCGCTGCCCAGAGGGTCGCCCAGGGCAATGGCGCCGCCGTTGACGTTCAGCTTGGCTGTATCGGCGGCGAACTGGCTCTGCCAGGCCAACGCCACGCCGGCGACCGCCTCGTTGATCTCGAACAGGTCGATGTCCTCAATGCGCAGCTGTGCTCTGGCCAACACAAGCCTGGTGGCCGCCACTGGTCCCGTCAGCGACACGATGGGGTCCACGGCCGCCACGGCAAAGCTGACGAAACGAGCTCGGGGGGTCAAGCGCAGTTCCCGAGCTTTCTCCTCGCTCATGATGAGCGCCGCCGAGGCGCCGTCGGCCACGTGGGCGGAGTTGCCCGCGGTGATCACACCGCCGGCGGTGAAGGTCGGCTGGTGGGCGGCCAACGACGCCGCGTCCGCGTCCCCAATGCCCTCGTCAGCGCGCAGGGTGGCTGGCCCGCCGCGGTCGCCGCGGTGGGCGCGATCAGCGCGGTCGGCGCGGTGCACCCGCACCTCGACCAACTCCCCGTCGAAGTGGCCGGCGGCGGCGGCCGCAGCCGCCCGTTGGTGGGAGCGCAGGGCCCAGGCATCGAGATCGGCTCGGCTCTGGCCCCATTGGCTGGCCAGCAATTCGGCCGCGTGGCCGAGTGGCATCATCCCGCCCCTGTCGGCGAAGCGACGCTCCACCTCGGGGCCGAAGGGTGAGCCGAGGGCCTGGGAGATGGCCGCTCCCGGTGGCACCAGGGACATGATTTCCACGCCGGCCGCCACGACCACGTCGTAGGCGCCGGCCAGCACCCCCTGGGCGGCGAAATGCAACGCCTGTTGGCCGGACCCGCCCTGGCGGTCGACGGTGGTTCCAGGAACCGAGTCCGGCCAGCCGGCGGCCAGCACCGCCTGGCGAGCGACGTTGCCCGACTGGGCTCCGATCTGGGTGACGCAGCCCATGATGACGTCCTCGACCATGGCGGCATCGAGCCCGTTGCGCACCTCGAGGGCCCGGAGGACCTCTGCCGCCAACCCGGCGGGGTGCCAACCCGACAACCCACCGTTGCGCTGGCCGTTGGCGGTGCGCACTGCATCGATGATCACCGCGGTAGCCACCTGGCCAGTCTGCTCGATGGTGGCTGGCGCCGTTGGGGCCGGCCTGGCGGCCGAGCGGCTCACCCCGGCTGAGCACGGCTTTCTCGCCCGGTAGGGTCCCCCCCGTTGTCTCGCGTTGACAGCGTGTCGGTAGGGCTAATACGGTGACACGCCTCCGCCCTCCTGTGCCATTGGTCACAAGCCCAGCGAACAGGCATACTTGCGGCGGTTGCTGGACAACGCGAAAAACGAAGGGAGAACCAGACCACGTGGCTCTGCTCGAAGTGCGTGACATCACGGTCCGCTTCGGTGGCATCGTGGCCCTGGACGGGCTCACATTCGACATCGAAGAAGGCCAGATATGTGGCCTTATCGGCCCGAACGGCGCCGGCAAAACGACGATGTTCAACGTCGTCAGCCGCATCTACGACGCTACCGAAGGTTCGATCACCTACGACGGAAAGGATCTGCTGTCGATCCCGGCTCATGAGATGAGTCGCAACGGGATCTATCGGACATTCCAGAACCTGGCGCTCTGGCCCGGCATGACCGTGCTGGAGAACGTCATGGTGGGGGATCATTCCAACAGCAAACAGGGGTTCCTGACCGCGGCCCTGCGCATCGGTACCCGCAAGGAGGAGAAGGATCTCAAGTCTCGTGCCTATGCCGCCCTGCAGGAACTCGACTTGGAACAGTACGCCTTCAATCCGGCCGGTGGGCTCTCGTTCGGCACCCTAAAGCGTATCGAGATCGCCCGAGCCCTCATCGGCAGGCCTCGGCTGTTGATGCTCGACGAACCGGCCTCGGGCCTTACTCATCAAGAGGTGGACCAGTTGGCCGATACCGTGCGCATGTTGCGAGACCGCCACGGCCTGACCGTGCTCTTGGTCGAGCATCACATGAAGATGGTCATGGATATCTCCGAGCACATCGTGGTGTTGAACTTCGGCCAAAAGATCGCCGAGGGCATCCCCGAGGTCGTGCGCAACAACCCCGCCGTCATTGAGGCTTACCTCGGAGGGCAAGCAGCATGAGCACGATGCTGAAATGCACGGGACTCAACGCCCGCTATGGCGCCATTCAGGTTCTGCGTGATATCTCCCTTTTTGTCGAGACTGGGGAAGTGGTGGTGGTGCTCGGAGCCAACGGCGCCGGCAAGACCACCACCTTGCGGGCCATCTGTTCGATGGTGGAAACCACCGGATCCGTCGAGATCGACGGCAACGAGATGGCAGGCAAGGACACCGCGGACATCGTCCGTATGGGGGTGGCCCACGTGCCCCAGGGCCGAGGCACCTTCCCCGAACTCTCCGTGATGGACAATCTCCTGGTCGGCGCCTACATCCGCAAGGACAAGGAGATCCAGTCCGACGTCGACCGGTGGATGGACGCTTTCCCCCGCTTGCGGGAACGGCGTTCCCAAATCGCCGGTTCGCTCTCCGGTGGCGAGCAGCAGATGCTCGCGGTGGCTCGGGCCATGATGTCTCGGCCTCGCCTCCTTCTGCTCGATGAGCCGTCGCTGGGTCTGGCGCCGCTCATCATTGAAGACCTCTTCCGGCGCTTCGCCGAGATCAACCGGGAGACAGGCATCACGATGTTGGTGGTGGAACAGAACGCCAACCTGGCGTTGGATCTGGCAAGTCGCGGCTACGTTCTGGAAGCAGGTCACATCGTACTTTCGGGTACGTCCGATGAGCTGCGTTCGAACGACGCCGTCCGAGAGGCTTACCTAGGGGCATGAGGACACCATGACAGCGATCTCAATGAATGCGCAGAAGTCGATCTTGACGAAGTTGCGAAGCGGTTCGGCGGTGCTAGCCATAGCCGCCGCCGTCATGATGGTATTCCTCATCCCGCCCATCATTGATGGCGGGCTGAAGCTCTTCTTGCAACGAGTGTTTGACAGCCTGAACAACGGTGCGGTTTACGCCGTGACCGCCATTGCGCTGGTCCTCATCTTCAAGGCGACCACCCTCATCAACTTTGCGGGGGCCAACATCTCCATGTTCGGCGCCTACATCTGCTGGTGGCTTTCCACCAGCATCGGCGTTCCGATCTGGGGCGCCATCGCCATCGCCATGGTGGTCATGGCCGCCGCGGGAGCCGGGATCGAACGGGTGCTCATCCGGCCCTTCGATCCCTCCGACCACCTTCCGGTCGTCCTGATCACCTTCGGTCTGGCCG
>JANPEN010000529.1:0-2129 GCA_031422955.1 Acidimicrobiia bacterium | reverse complement strand
TGACGAGATGGTCAGCGAAGGTGGTGACCCCCGATAACTTCACCGCCGGCCGATGGGCGATGACCTCTTGCCAATGCTCCCGCCCGGGAGTGGCTGTAGGGGCCTCGCACAGCTTGAAGTTCTCCGCCCCATCGACGTTGGTCACAATGTAGAACCGGCCCCGATGATGAGACACCGAGTACTCGACCTCTTGTCGGCGGGGCTCGACCACCGTAAAGGTACCGGTGGGGTCCGCGGCGTCGAGGAACCAAACCTCATCGGTGACCTTGGAGCCGCTGTGGAGGTAGAGGAAGCACTCGTCACGGCTCAGGTCGATGCCGCAGTAGAAACGCTCGTCGGCTTCCTCGAAGACCTTCACGTCGGTGACGGGGTCGGTGCCCAGCCGGTGCCGCCACACCTGCCAGGGCCGCATGGCCTCGTCGGGCCGGGTGTAGAAAAAATGGAGGTTGTCGGTGGCCCAGGCCGAGCCGTAGTACACCCCGGCAATAACGTCGGCCAGGTCCTCGCCCGAGTCCAGATCACGAAAGTGCAGCTCATAGAGCTCCGCCCCGGTGGTGTCCGCTGCGTAGGCCAACAGGCGGTGGTCGGGGCTGACGTCGAACACGCCGGTGGCGTAGAACTCGTGGCCCTCGGCCTGCACGTTGTCGTCCATCAGGACCATCTCGGGAACGGACTCGTCGTAGGCCCCGTCCGCACCCGCCGCCCTCCGGCAGCTGATCTCGTACTGACGACCCTCCTCGGTGCGGGCGTAGTACCACCACGGTCCCTTGCGTACCGGCACCGACAGGTCGGTTTCTTGAACCCTGGCCTTGATCTCTTCGAACAGCTGGTTCTGCAGGTCTCCGGTGTGGGCGGTAGCGGCTTCGGTGTAAGCGTTCTCCGCCTCGAGGTAGGCCACCACATCGTCGTCCGCGTCTTTGTCCCGCATCCAGCCGTACTCGTCGGTGCGGGTGTCGTTCCAGACCGTGGTGGCGACGGGAACTTCTTTGGCGACGGGGGGGCGCAGATCGGTCACTCCCCCCACGCTACGGTGTGCACCCATGCCGCAGAAGGTCCGTGGAATCGTCGCTCGCGCCAAAGGTCAACCGGTCTCGTTGGAGACCATCGTGATCCCGGACCCTGGCCCCGGTGAGGCCGTCGTCAAGATCCAGGCCTGTGGGGTGTGCCACACCGACCTGCACTACCGAGAAGGTGGCATCAACGACGACTTCCCCTTCCTGTTGGGCCACGAGGCAGCCGGGGTGGTCGAAGCGGTGGGGCCCGGCAGCGCCGGGGTTGCCGTGGGGGATTTCGTGGTGCTCAACTGGCGGGCGGTGTGCGGGACCTGCCGCTCGTGCCGGCGAGGCCGGCCGTGGCTGTGCTTTTCCACCCACAACGCCACCCAGAAGATGACCCTGGAAGACGGCACCGTGTTGAGCCCCGCCCTGGGCATCGGCGCCTTCGCCGACAAGACGCTGGTGGCGGTGGGCCAGTGCACCAAGGTCAACCCGGCCGCCAAACCGGAAGCGGCCGGTTTGCTGGGCTGCGGGGTCATGGCCGGCTGGGGTGCGGCCGTGCTCACCGGCGGGGTCGGCCGGGGTGACACGGTGGCGGTGTTCGGCTGCGGCGGGGTGGGCAACGCGGCCATCGCTGGGGCCAAGATGGCCGGTGCCCGCACCATCATCGGGGTCGATCTGGAGGAGCGCAAGCTGGCCTGGGCCCGAGATTTCGGTGCTACCCACACCGTGAACGCTTCCTCGGAGGACGCGGTGGAAGCGGTGCGGGCCCTGACCGAGGGCTTCGGCGCCGATGTGTGCATCGAAGCGGTGGGCAACCCCAAGGTGCTCGAGCAATGCTTCTTCGCTCGGGACCTGGCCGGCACCGTGGTCCAGGTCGGGGTGCCCAACCCGCAGATGCTCATGCCCGAGATCCCCATGATCGAGTTCTTCGGTCGGGGCGGCGCCCTCAAGCCGTCGTGGTACGGGGACTGCCTCCCCAGCCGAGACTTCCCCATGCTCATCGAGATGTATCTCCAGGGCCGCTTCGATCTGGAGCGTTTCGTGTCAGAAATCATCACCCTCAATGACGTGGAAGCGGCCTTCCACAAGATGGAAAAGGGCGAGGTGCTGCGCTCGGTGGTCATCATCTAG
>JANPEN010000528.1:0-2760 GCA_031422955.1 Acidimicrobiia bacterium | reverse complement strand
CTCCACCGCTGAGCGCAGCACCGCGTCATGGGCAGCCAACGCCAAACGCATCGCCCCGGGATCCGCCTCCCACCGACGCGTCGAACCCTCGACATCCGTGAACATAAAAGTCACCGTCCCCAACGGGCGAACCACGCACCGGAGACTACGCCCCAACCCAGCAATGCACACCGACGTCGCGTCCCCAGCGCCGTTCCCGGGCGCCAACCGCTCGGCAGTTCGCCGGTTCCCGTGTGGGCTCCGGGCGTCGCGGAGGCCGCCATTATGGAGTGGGTCTTCTTCGTCGCGTCGCAGCTCGTCTCGCCGTCGTTTCGGTCGGTGCGATCGTGCTGCTGATACTCGAGGTTCTTGTTGTCGGCTTTTGGAGACCAGGGCCAGTAGCTACTGGCCGGGCGGCCGGTAAGCGACCGTACGCTTGAACGCCTCGTCGACCTGCTCGGCAGTGAGCAACTTCGTGACCGTCGCCTTGGCTGCGCCGCCAGCGTTCACCGCAATGGACAACGCCGCGGCGGCTTCATCATCGGGCAGGTCGAAGATGGCGACGACATCGTCCTCACCGAACGCGAAGTAGTAGGCCTCCTGAGTGCCGCCGATGCTGGCCGTGATCGACACGCCAGCCTCGCGGCGGGCGACCGCGCCAACCTCACGCAGGCCCTTGAGTCCTTCCGTTGTGAACCTAACCTTGGCGAGATACTTAAGGTTTCCTCAGAACCTGCAGGACGACTCAGAGGGAGAGTCGCTGTGGATCTCTGGGGACGGGTGGGCGGCTGCCCGCCAGGGCCCGCAATCGCCGGATCCGCTGCCAGCCGCGCCACCCCGGCAACGTCGCTGTGAACCACGGGGCGTCGGCCACGTTCATGTGACCGCCAGCGCCGGCAGTTACGCCTTGCACTGCAACATGAGCGCGTCCATGATCGGGACCGAGCTCGTCAGCTGAGGTGAAGTCCTGAACCTGAGCATGGACCCGGGCTGGCCAAGCCTCATCCAGCCCGCGAGGTTGCGGGTGCGTCACCGTGCCGGCCGAAGCGGAGTCGTCATGGTACGGCCGCTCGAGATTGCGGGCCGTGGGTGCCCATCGGCCACGAGGATTCGGTATCGCTGCGCGGCTCGTCGACCTTGTCGGCGACCGGTTCGGCACGCCGTCGTGAGGCGCGTCGGTCAACCGCCCGGCCGCACCACGGACGTTTCCCAGTCGAATGCCGGGTCGTTGGGGTAACGGCCGCCAGGCGTGAAGCGCTCGTGGGCCGGCGCCCGTTCGATCGGCTCGGCCCGGTCCCAGTCCACGACCACGAGCCGATGCGCGATGGCCCATCGGCCGTCGCGCCTTTCGAAGCGGTCGAGGTAACGCCCGGCGTAGGTCAGGAGATGGCGCCGGCCATCGATCTCGCGGAGATGGCGGCCGAGCAGGTACGACTCGCAGGTGGCGCGGTCCCCGTGGAGATCGATGCGCACGTTGGACACGAGGTGCTGCGTGGCGAGGTCACGTTCGAGCGCCTTCAACGCGAACGTCACGAACCCCGACGCATCACCGCGGTACACGCCGTGATCGTCATACGCATCATCGTGATAGACCGACCGCAGCAGCGCCTCGTCACACCGATCGATCCCGGAGCAGTAGTCGTACAGCACCCGCTCGATCGCGGCCTTGTCGATCAGTTCCTGCAGCCCGTTGTCCGTCATGGCGAAAGCGTACGGGACCGCCGCCCGCGCCACACCCGAGTCACCCATACCGGGCGGAATGGCGCGGGTCGGCGGTTGGTTTCACAGGCGGCGGCCGGCGTGTCCGAGCAGCTTGGTGAGGCCCGACGCGTCGTTGGGGACCGGCACGGCTGGGCCGAGTGCACACGGGTCGGTCGGCGTGGGTGGCTCGATGGTCGGTGCCGGCGCCAGGGCCGACGTCCAAAGATCGGCACGCCCCGGTGTCGGTTCGGGCCACGACGGGCCTCGCTGTTCAGGCGTTGATGAGTTGGTCGCAAAGGTGCCCGTCGAAGGCTTCCGGCGGTGCGTTCGTTGAAGGCCGTCTCAGAGAAGCCGGTTGCGCGTCAAGGGCCTCGGGCAGTCTGTTCTGGTCGTGTTCTTTGTGGGCGGTCCTTTGGGTGACAGACCATGAGCAATTCTGTGCCCGATATGGGCGATTCGAGTGAGGGATTACACGGTGGCGGGGACCGGGGCCAGGGAGGCGACCTTGGGGCCGACCTCCTCGAGAGCAAGCTCGGTATCGAAGTGATACCGTGCCGGTGTGGCGATGACCCTTCGGCTCACCGATGACGAACAAGCAGCGCTGCGTGAGCGTGCCGAGGCTGAAGGCATCTCGATGCAGGAAGCCGCACGTCGTGCCGTACGGGAGTTCGTGGCCCGCGGCGAACACCGCGACCGAGTCAGTGCCGCCGCCCGCCGGGTGATGGACCAGCACGCCGACGCGCTGCGCCGTCTCGGCGAATGATCGACCCCGTCGAGTTCCTCGCACTCGACGACGTCATCGAGCTCGCCGCCGCGCTGTTGGGGGACCCACCACCGATTCGCGATCTCGGGCTGCTCGGCTCCGCCGTTGCTCGACCACAAACGACGCTCTTCGGCCAAGACGCCTACCCCGACCTGTGGTCAAAGGCAGGAGCCCTGCTGCAATCCATCGTGAACAACCACGCACTCATCGACGGCAACAAACGACTCGGCTGGCTCGCCACCGCCGTGTTCTTGGAGATCAACGGCATCAAGATCTCCCGCGCCAACAACAACGACGTGTACGAACTCGTGTCGAAC
>JANPEN010000527.1:0-5868 GCA_031422955.1 Acidimicrobiia bacterium | reverse complement strand
CGAGAGCGGCGGAACGGCCGGGGCGGCTGAGCTTTCGGGCAATCGCTCACCGGCTTGGGAGGCACCGTTACCGCCACAGGCCGAGGCGGTAGCCGCCACCAACAAACCCGCTAGCAGCGCGCACCGAAGCGGGATCATGCTGGCAGCCTAGACGCCTCCCCTGGGCTCACAACCGCGCCCGCCGCTGGCGGGGAGCTGGCAGGATCAGCCGCGATGGATCCCACCCCCACCCTCGACGAGCTCGACGCGGCCACCCTCACCGAGCTGCTGCGCCGCCATGACCCAACCGGTCCTCAACCCGTGGTCGTAGAGGTGCGGGCCGAACCGCTGGGCGCCACCACCGGCTTTCTCGGCCAACTGCGGCGTTTGCACCTCACCTACGCGCCCGAACTGCCGGCCGGACCGGCTCGCCTGGTGGCCAAGGCTCCCACCGAGGACGCCGGCGGTCGTCAAGTGGGGGCCATGCTCGACGTCTGGGCCCGGGAAAGCCGCTTTTTCGCCGACTTGGCTCCACAACTCCCCTGCCGGGTGCCCCGCTGCTACGCCAACCTGGGCGACCGCGGCGAAGACGCCTGGCTGCTGCTGTTGGAAGACGTGGGCGACACCACCGCGGCCTCCCAAAGCGAGGGCGCCAGCAAGGAACACGCCTCCGCCGCCCTGGGTGAGATCGCCCGGCTGCATCGCCACTTCGAGGCAACTCGTCCCACCTCATGGCTGCCCGGCTTCGATCGTGGTCCCCTCACCGGGTTGCAAGCCAGCGTGGAACAAGCCGTCGAGCCCTTTCTGGACCGATTCGCCGACCTGCTCCCGGCCGGCGGCGCCCAACGCTTGCGCCGTTTCGCCCCCCAGTTGGCCGATTGGGCCCAGGTGCAGGCGGCCAGCCCGTTGACCCTGGTGCACGCCGACTACCGGCTCGACAACCTCATCATCGGGCCCAGCAACGACGTGGTGATCTTGGACTGGCAAACAGCGTTGCTGGGCGGCGGCGCCATGGATGTGGCCAGCTTCTTGGCCACCAGCCTCTCCGTCGAGCACCGCCGGGACTGGGAGGAGGAGCTGATGGCCCTCTACGCGGCCGAGGTCGGCCATACCGTTGAGCATGTTCGGCGGGGCGTCGGGCAATATCTGTTGTGGTGGATGGCCCTTTACGCCCACAACCTCTCCCGCATCGAGCCGAGCGACCCGGCCGGTGCAGCGATGTTCGAACACACCGTGCAACGAACCTTCGTCGCCGCCGCTGACCACGTGGTCGGCGGGCATGCGGCGGGCGGGTAGCGTCCGAGCCATGACCACCCCCGAAGCCAAGCTCGACGAACTGGGAATCGTGCTCCCGGCACCTCCTCGGCCTTTGGCCAGCTACGTCACCGTGGTGCGCAGCGGCACGCTCTTGTTCACCTCGGGACATGGGCCAACCGCAGCCGACGGCTCGATGATCACCGGCAAGATCGGCCTCGACCTCGACATCGCCCAAGGCGCGGCCGCCGCCCGACTGACCACCGTCAACCTTTTGGCCACCCTGCGCCACGAGTTGGGCTCCCTCGACGCCATCACCCGGATCGTGAAGGTACTGGGCATGGTCAACTGCCCGCCCGATTTCACGCAGCACCCCACCGTGCTCAATGGCTGTTCGGATTTGCTGGTAGAGATCTTTGGCGACAAGGGCCGCCACGCCCGTTCGGCGGTTGGGGTGGGTTCCCTGCCCCTGAACATCGCCGTCGAAATCGAGCTAGTCGTGGAAACCGTCTGAGCGCCGGACGCGAAACAATCGCCCCCGAGGAGACCCGGGGGGCGATTGTTCGAACGGGGTGCTAACAACGCCAGTCCTCACCAAAGCCAATTGCTCGGGCTCGCCAGGCGAGGGTGAAGAAACAGTCCCGAAACGGCGGGCCGCCGAGCACGCGGGGGACCCGAAGGTTTAGGTCAGGGCCTAATTGGCGTGGTTGGAGGGACCTGAGTCAAGCCGGTAGTGCTCCATGAGATGACGCTCTTCGACATGGCTCAACACCGTGTTGGCGTCGATGCGGGGAGCGCTCTTCACTTCATCCTTGGGAAAGGAGACCACCAGATCTCCCTCGGAGGACAAGTAGGCCTCGTGCAGCGGTACCGCCGTTTTGTGGTGCACCAGCCGACCCATGTCTACCAGCACCCAGCGCGGCTTGTTGGTGGCTTCATCGAAAAGCACGTCGGCCACCTTGCCGACTTTTTGACCACTGTTATCTATGACATGGTGACCCGAAAGGCCTTGCACGTCGGAGAGTTCAACGCTTGCCATTGCGGTTCCTCCTTCGAGGTTCGTTGCTGTCCGCTTGTCCCGCGCCGTTACCCAACTGTAACACGGTCTAATCATCAATCGGAGGGATTGTTCGGTGGGCGCAATGGCCCCATGGCCCGGTGCCGGGCCCCATCCACAATGAGGTGGATGAGCGCCACACCGTCCCCCGAGACCAGCCTGAACTCCGGAGACATCGCCTGGGCCCGCGACCTTGCGGCGGCCATGATCACCACCGCACTGGCCCTCGCCACCCACGACAACACCGAAGCAGAACCCATTTACGGCGCAGCCCGAACTCAGGCCCTGTCGGTACGAACCGACGACGGTCTGGGCGCAGAACGCTGGCTGGCCGCCATGTTCTTCATCTCCGCCCATGCCGCCTCGATGCTCCGCCAACTGGCCCGCCACGAGAGCGCCACTCCCCCTGAACTGTGGCAAAACCTGCTCCTGCGCCGCCTCGACAACCCCTCAAGCTGAGACACCCCCCCGCCCCCCCGGCGACGTTCACGACATCACCATGCCTCCGGCGACGTCGATTACCTGACCGGTGAGATAGGAAGCGGCGTCTGACAGCAGAAAGACGACGGCGGCGGCCACGTCGTGGGGCTGACCCAAGCGACCGAGCGGCGAGCGAGCGGTCCACGCGGCGACGTCCTCCGCAGAACGCTCAGCGGCACCCAGGTCGGTCAGGATGTATCCCGGACTGACTGCGTTGACGGTCACCTGGCGGGGCCCCCACTCCAACGCGGCGGCCCGGGTCAGCGCCATCAAGGCTGCCTTGGAGGCGGCGTAGTGGCCTTCGTGAGGAGCGGCCAGCTTGGCTCCCATACTGGTCACCGAGACGATGCGCCCGTTCCCACACGCACTCAAAGCCGCCAGTGCGGCCTGCATCAACACCAAAGGGGCCCGTGTGTTGATGGCAAACATGGCATCCCACGCGTCAACGCTGATGTCCTCCAACGCCACCTTGTCGAAGATGCCGGCGTTATTCACCAACCCATCTAGCCCGCCCAGCGAGTCGATGGCTCGTTCCGCCACCATGCGGGTGGAAGCGGGATCGCTGAGATCGACGCCATAGGCCACATGGGAGGGTCCGAGACGGGCCGCCACTGCTACCACGGCGTCGGTCCGACGATCGAGAAGAACCAACGTTGCCCCTTCCCCTGCCAGTTGCTCGGCGATGGCCAGGCCGATACCTCGAGCCGCTCCAGTCACCAAGACACGCTTGCCCCGCAAGCGACTCCCCATGATTCTCCTGCCATCGTTCGCCCCGTCCCGAAACCGGCTCGGGGACCTTGCCACTGCTTGGTTCAGCTTTCCATGAGCGCCGGGTCCTTCGTCGAGCCGGGAACGCCTCGCGGAGGCCAGCGGCCGGCCTTCCCAGCGGACCGTTTTGTCAAATCAGATCAAGACTTGCCCGTTTGCGATATTCACGCCCTATTGTGTGCAGGGTGAGCAGTGAAGACGCAGTCCGAATGTATTTGCAGTACCTAGCCGACCCCAGCCAGCTCATCGACCCCAACTCGGTGCGCAAGCTCGAGGGTGACGTCGAGAAGGCCAAGGATCCCGTCGAGAAGTTGAAAGCCATTGCCGCCCTTGAGCGAGCCAGCGCATCGGATGGCAGCGCCTACGAGGAAGCGTTCATTCGCGACGCTCGAGCCTGGGCGGACAACGAGGGCATTTCGCCGGGCGCCTTCCGGACCATGGGCGTGCCTGATGCGGTGTTGGCCAAGGCCGGCTTCGACAACGGGCGCCGCCGGGGCCGTGGCGCCCGTAAGGCTGGGGCAACGCGCACCGGTCGGGCCAAGTCGACCTCGACACAGGTCATTCAGAGCTGGATGCTGTCGAGCCAGGAGACCTTCACCCTGGCCGATGTGCAGCGCAACGCCGGCGGCAGCCCCGCCACTATCAAGAAGGCCATCGACGAACTGACCGATAACGGACAGATCGCAAACCTCGGGCCGGTGTCCCATCACACCGGGCGCGGTCGAGCGCCCTATCACTACCGGCTCAACACCTGATCTCGCGCTGGGTCACCTGGCCAACCGCAGTGAGAAGCCGGCTGCCTTCGGTTTTCACCGGCCCGCCAAGGTGACCCAGTGCGTGACCACTCTGTGGCCGGTGGGAGGCAGCGGGCGCTCATGCCGAGCGGTGACCTCGACGCAATGGGGGCACGGTCGCAGGAGGCTGCCGGCGAGGCGGGAGAGCGGCCAGCACCGTGGCGGTAGCGGCGGCCACCGTCGCCACCGCCTGTTCGTAAGCCTCCAGCACCGCCAGCGGCGGATTGCGTAAACCCGTTACCTTACGGATGTACTGCAAGGCTGCGGCTTCGATCTCCGTCGTTGTGACCGGCGGCTCAAGGCCGCGTAGCTCGGTGATGTTGCGGCACATGCTCGTCCCCTTCGACGCACGGGTCGACCCGAATGCACGCCCAGGTGCCGCGGCTCCAACCAAAACAGAAAAGCTAGTGCGGGGGCTGCGCCCGACCTCAGCCTTCCGGCAGGCGATGGACGGAGACGGCGTAGTCGCCTCCTGGCTCGAACGGTTGGCCATCCCAGGTGGCAAGGCGTTGCTCCAGCCGCAGGCCGGCGGCGGCGCTGACCTCGTCGTAGCGGGCCAAGGTCAGGCGGCCCGCTCCCAACTGAAAACCGGCGATGAGCACGCCGTCAGGAACGAGGTGGGCCACTAAGCGCTGCAGGACCGTTGCTTCGGTGCCGGCGGCGAGGAAGATCATCACGTTGCCGGGCAGGGCGACGATGTCGAATCGGCGCACATCGTGGGTTCCACGGTGCGGCTCACGCAGGTCCAAGGTGGCCAGATCAGCCAGTTGCCAGTCTCCGTTCGGGTGCTTGGCCCGAGCACGTTCAAGCATGGCCGGGTCGACATCCACGCCCACCATCGCAAAACCCCGACGGGCCAGCTCGATGCCCACCCGACCCGTGCCACAACCGGCGTCGAGCACACTCAGGACCCTGTCACCGTCACCGTCACCGTCGCTGACCGGGGCAAAGCTGGCGATGAAGTCGGCCTCGCCGTGAATGTTGGACCCGGCGGCGGCGGCTCGCTCCCAGCGAGCGTCGTAGTCGGCTCCTCTGGGAACATCGTCTCGGCTCAGCCAGCGGTTCACCCGCTGATCCTTCCAGACCAGACCAGACCAGACCAGACCAGCCGCTGGCGCCGGCCCCCTCGCTACCCTAGGCCGGCGATGAACGCGGATCTCGACCTCGATGTGGCCAGCCGCTTACAGGCCGCCGGCCACCGCTTCTCCCCGTCGCGGCGAGAGTTGGTCGACGTGTTACGTGTGGTCGGCCAGCCGCTGCGCATCACCGACGTGATGCAGGGCCGGCCCCACCTGGCCCAAAGCTCCGTCTACCGCAACCTGGCCGTGCTGGAACAGGCCGGGGTCGTGCATCGCATCGTCACCGACGACGACTTCGCCCATTACGAGCTGGCCGAGGCGCTCACCGAGCATCATCACCACCTCATCTGCTCCCACTGCGGCAAGGTCACCGATACCCGGCTCCCGGCCGAGCTGGAGAACAGTCTCGATGCCGATCTCCAGGCCATCGCCCGCGAACAGGGCTTCAAGCTCGAAC
>JANPEN010000526.1:0-1881 GCA_031422955.1 Acidimicrobiia bacterium | reverse complement strand
TTCCACACGTCCCGGTGGGACTACAACGTCGACCTCCCAGGTAAGCGGATCGGGATCATTGGCACCGGCGCCACCGCCGTGCAGGCCATCCCCGAGCTGGCCAAGGTGGCCGGTCACCTCTACGTCTTCCAGCGCACGCCGTCCACGATTGAGGTGCGCGACCAGCGCAGCACCACGCCACAGCAGATCGAGCGCTGGAGCCAGCAACCGGGCTGGGCGCTCGCCCGCCGCGCCCGGGTCGCTGAGATCCTCGAGGGTCGCGGCCGCCAGCCGACCGCCGGCAACGCAGCCGAGGGCGCAGAGCAGAGCGCTGCGCCCAGCGACCGTCCCCGGCTCAGCCGGGAGGAACGGACCAAGCGCCAGCTCGACAAGGGCTATCGGATCATGCAGCAGATCCGCGACCGCATCGACGCCATCGTGGAAGACCCCAAGACCGCCGCCGCGCTCAAGCCGTACTACGCCTACGCTTGCAAGCGGCCGACCTTCCACGACGAGTACCTGCCGACGTTCAACCGGCCCAACGTCACCCTTGTCGACGTCGCCCCGATCGGCGTCCAGCTCATCAACGAGGGGGGCGTCGTGCATGACGGCGTGCAGTACGACCTCGACGTGTTGATCTACGCCACCGGGTTCGACTTCATGTCCCGCGAGAACGTGGCCCGGGTGACCGGCAGCGACGGGCGCACGATCGCTGACAAGTGGCGCGAACACGGCACCCGCACCTTCCTCGGGTTACACACCGCGGGCTTCCCGAACCTGTTGATCCTGGCCGGCCCGCAGTCGGGCGGCGGCAAGTTCAACTTCGCGGAGACGATCGAGGAGCAGACCGACTACGTGGTCTGGCTCCTGTCCACGATGCGCGAGAACGGCCACCACGCGGTCGACGTCCGCGAGAATGACGAGGCCGACTGGGCACAGCACTGCGCCGATGCGGACCGGGCCACCGCGCCGCTGCGCGACTGCCTCGGGAACTTCAACGGCTACGGCCGCACTGAGCCGGGCTCGCTCAGCTACTACGGCGGACGGGAGAGCGAACGGCGCCAGGCGTGGGCCCAGGAGACGCTGCAGCCCTACGTCTTCACGACGGCGCCGTAGATCTCCGTCCGAGCGGGATCGGCGGGTGCTGTTGCATCGAGGCCCATCCACGGGCGGGCGAGGGCTGCTGAGGATGTCGAGGTGACTCGCTCGATGGTTGTGCCGGTTCGCCCGTTTGCAGTTCCTGTCGGACGTGATCCTGCTCGCGGTCCGCTGGTACCTGCGTTACAACCTGTCCGACCGCGACGTCGAAGAACTTCTCGCCGATCTTGGCGCGCTGGTGCCCCGGTCTGGGAGACTTCAGCAGGCCGCGCACGGTAGGGCGCGGGAGTTCTCGGGAGGCACGATCATGAGTGACGCAGCAGCAGTGCTCGCATTGGACGAGGCGCGCTTCGATGCGCAGGTCGCGGGCGACAAGGCCCGCCTCGAAGAGTTGTTGGCGGAGGAGTTGCACTACACGCACTCGAACGCGTTGGTCGACACCAAGGTGAGCTACATCGACTCGATCATCTCCGGCCGGGTGCGCTACCGCCAGATCGACTGTTCCGGCCAGAACGCCACCGTTTTCGGCGACGCCGCCGTCTGCACCGGATCGGCGACCCTGCACGTGACCGCGGGCGGTCACGATCGCAACCTCAACCTTCGCTACACCGACGTCTGGGTGCGCCGCAGCGGTACCTGGCAGATGGTCGCCTGGCAGTCCACGCTGCTGCCCTGAGGGTGCCGGAAATGGGTCTTTGCTGGTCAAGGGGGTTGTCCGGCGGTAGGGTCGCCGGTCGTGTTTCGGTCCGTGCCGTTGGTTGTTCGCCTTGTGCTGGCTCGTGTCGGTCTGCTGCTGGCGAGCGG
>JANPEN010000525.1:0-2328 GCA_031422955.1 Acidimicrobiia bacterium | reverse complement strand
GATGAGGACATGGCCCGTTTCATCTGGAACGCCCACCCGGCTGCGTTGTGTTGTGACAACCCCGCCGTTGAGGTGGTGCCGGGCGATCCTGCCATGGGCTCGCTGCATCGCCGCTTGTTGCCTTCGCTGGGTACCGCGCTGGGAGAGATGTTCGATTTCGACACGCTGGCCCAACGCTGCCGGCAGGCGGGACGCTGGGAGTTTTTCTTCGTGGCCGCCCCGTTGAAGGTGCCCAATGGCTTGGGTTCACCCGGCAACGCTCTGGCGGTGTTGTAGCGAGCACGGCGGTGTTGTAGCGAGCGCGGCGGGTCCACCGCGGCGCTAGCGTGCCGAGTGAACGTGCGGTACGAAAGAGGATGGTTCCATGGCAGCGCCGAGCAAGTTCGCCCACGTCGTCTACAACACCCATCGCTACGAGGAGATGATCGACTGGTACCTGCAGGTCTTCGAGGCCCGCGTCCAGCATCGAGACGAGCGTTTAGCCTTCCTCACCTACGACGAGGAACATCACCGCTTCGCCTTCGCCAACCTCGGGCCGTTACCGGCGGACGCCCCGAAGCCCCGCCTCGGGCGCGGCGCCGGGGTGAACCATGTCGCATACACCTGGAATGACCTGGGTGAGTTCGTGGAGCTGTACAAGCGCCTCAAGGCCGCCGGCATCGTGCCGGTTCGCCCGGTGCGCCACGGCATCACCTTGTCGATGTACTACGGGGACCCAGACGGCAACCTGATGGAGTTCCAGATCGACGTGCTTGATGCCGACGCGGCCAACGCCTTCATGGCCGGTCCGGCCTTCGAGGCCAACCCCATTGGGGAATCCTTCGATCCCGACCTGATGGTGGCTCGCTACGAGTCGGGTGAGGCACTCGACGACGTTGTTTTTCGTTCCGACCAGGTGCCAGTTCCCATCTCGGCCCACGCCGGTTAAGCGCTCACTCGCCCAAGAGGTGGCTCAGGAAGGGGGCGATGGCGTCGAGGAAACCGGCGGTGTTGCCAGAGTGCACGTTGTGGCCCGTGTCTGACACCGTCACCAGCTTGCCCTGGGGCAGGGCTTGGGCGAAACGCACGGCGGCATCGGCTTCGAGGATGTTGGACTGCGCCCCCCGGACGATGAGCACGGGGAGATCCAGTCCCCGCATCTGTTCGAGGGTCAGGTCCCGGTTGGGCACGGGGATACGGCGATGGTCCACCTTGGAGATGTACTTGCCGTCAACCCGGCGCAACACGTTGTACTTCACGGTGCGCTCGATGTGGACCCGACTGCGGAAGGGGTCGTACTTCACCACATTGTCCAAGAACACCTCGAGATCGTCGAACTCGATGTTACGAATGACGAAGTTCTGAATGGTCTTGGCCCCTTCGCTGGAGATCTCCGGGCCCATGTCCACAATCACCAGCGCCCTGGCCAAATCGGGATGGGCCAGCGCCGCGCTGAGGGTGACCCGTCCCCCCATGGAGTGGCCGAAAACGATGGGCTGCCCTAACGCTTGGTCGGACACGAAGGCGGCCGCGTCAGCGACCATGGCATCGATGGAGTAATCGAGGTCTTGGCTCCATTCTGAATCGCCGTGGCCGCGCTGGTCGAGGGCGAAAACATGAAAACGGTCGGCCAAATGGAGGCTGACCAGGTCCCACGAGTGGGAAGACTGGTTGCCGCCGTGCAGGAGCAACACAGGGGGCTGACCGGGATCGCCCCACTCGGAGAAATGGAACCGTTGGCCGCGCAACACCGTGTGGCGGGAGACGTAGCGCACCGCCGCTTGGTGGGTTATGCCGAGGTCGGCTGCACTGGCCAGGAGCGAGGTGAACTCGGCCGAGCGGGTCATGTCCCGCGGGGCCAAACCGTCGGCGAACTCGTTGAGATGCATGGACACCGAAGCCTAGGGCCTGGGCCCCCTTCCTGCCCGGCTGCGGAGCCAAGGGGTGGGGGCGGCCAGCGGCCAGGTCAGGTGGTGGCCCTTGCTGCCAAGAACGATCAGCGGCGCCGCGGCGGGGGGGCGAGGCAGGCGGCCACCGCGGCGGCCAGCACGTGGGGACGGTCTTGGGCGGGCTCGGCGTCCGCCGCACGCAGGGGGCGACGGATGGCCCCGATGGCTGCCGAGGCGCACAGGTACTGATGGCGCGGGGGGTTGGAGCCGGCGAGCAACTCCAGGAAGTGGGCCGCCTGGGCGGCCAGGCGATGGCCGGCGACGGGATGATGGCGCACGGTCACGTCGGCAGAGACGAAACGGAACACGTCGAGGTGGGCGACCAGCACGTCGTAATAGCCGCCCAGCGCCGTGGGGGGGGGACGACGGCGCTTGGGCCCCCCCAGGGGGGGCCCGGGGG
>JANPEN010000524.1:0-1531 GCA_031422955.1 Acidimicrobiia bacterium | reverse complement strand
TAACGCCCCCTGATCTACTGACTTACTGATCTGCTGACTTACGGATGGTTGGTTGAGCAGCTCGATCAGTTCCCGCATGATCGCCGAGTGCGACATCCGGGTTTGGTGGGCGAAGTCTCGAAGGGAGTCGTAGTCCCCCGGGTCGAGGTCGACGGTGACCCGTACCGGGCGGACACGGGTCGAGCCGGTGACGGTCCTCCCGGCCGCCGGTTGGGTCACCGGGGAGCCTTTGGTGAGGCGTTCGGCGGCGGTCGGTTTCCGGGCGGCGGCGGTCGGTTTCCTAGGGCTCATCGGTTCTCTTTCTGGTTGGCGGTGGTGGCGGCGATCTCGTCGAGCACCGCCGTGTACACGTCTGGGTCGGCTGGGGTGGTGCCCTCAGCCCCAGCGATCGCCTCCCTGAGCGGGCCAGCAGGTTCGCGTGCTCAGGCGGAAGGTTGAACGTGTTCTCGTCCGCGTTGTGTTCGACCACATCGCCGCACGCCATCGCTGACAGCCACTCTCGTACGTAACGTTCGTTTAGTCCGACCGCGGCGGCGATCTCGCGTGATGTCGCATGGGTCATGCCATGCGTTGTGTCGAAAAGCTCGGTCCGGCGACCGATGCTGCACAACAGGGCGAGAGCACCCCCGTTCAACACGTTCATCATCGTCCCAGCGAACGCGTCTGCCTTTGATTGGCCGAATCCAATACTGCCTTCAACTGCTACGATCGCTCCTCCAACTTCGCTCGGATGCCCCCAATCTACGCCTCACGGCACCTAGCTACTTGCCCCGGAAAAAGGCTCTGATCTGGTGTTTTAGGGGTTTAGGTCGGTGTGGGTGACGGGTTGGTCGCAGTGGGGGCAGGTTCCGCCGATGTTGTGGTGGAGGCGCTTGCCTGGCTCGACACCACGGCGACGAACTCGGCCTTGGCAAGAAGACCTCTCGTGAACAGGAATGGGTGGCCGCCGGATTGGCACCCCCGCCGTTTGGCTGGACCCTGATGGAATCGAACGGCGGGGCCTGCCCTCAGCTGCACCCTCAGGCTTGAGTGCGACGAACACTCGTTCGCCTCCGAATGCCGCATCGAGGTGTCCGTTGGATTCACTGCCACGCCCCGGTAACGGGCCTCGGTCCGCTCGTCGAAGGCGGAGACCTAGGTCTTAGCGGCGTCGAGCCGATCGTGTCGATGTGGCTTCCAGGTCTGGGCCATCCGCAGTCCTCGGTGAACTGCTCGAAGGCGGGGTCCCAGTCGCGTTCCATGGCTTCCATGAAGTGCGCAGCCGTGTCAGTCCGGTTGTCACTGCGGGCTAGAAGTAGTGGCGTCGTCCGCCCTGGGGGCGTCCAACGGCACCGAGGATGGCGAGGATGATCCCGATGACCAGCACGATGATGCCGATGGTCCACAGGATCGGGATGCCGAAGACGAAACCGGCGATCATCAGCAAAGCACCGAGCACGATCATGCCAATTGTTTTGTCCGCTGAGCGGCCCAGACAAACACCTCTTTATCAGCCATACGATTCCCGGGCATGAGACGGCGAGGGTGGGTG
>JANPEN010000523.1:0-12096 GCA_031422955.1 Acidimicrobiia bacterium | reverse complement strand
CTCGCCGAGGCGGGCGGGCAGCCCGAGCCGTCGGCCGCCGCGTGGGTCGCCGCCAACCTCGCTGCGGTCACGGACGCGATCGAGGAGGCGCACGCAGGGCCCCTCACTGTCGAGAGGCTCTGCCGCTGGCACCGGACGCTGATGACCGGTAGCCCGACGCCTGCCCAGCACGTCGGGACCGTGCGCACCGAGCAAGGGTGGATCGGTGGCACGTCACCGCTCGACGCACACCTCGTCACTCCACCGCCGGACGAGGTGCCGGCGCTGCTCGAGGACCTCATTGCCTTCGTGAACTGCGATGACACCGGCGTGGTGAGCCAGGCGGCCATCGCGCATGCCCAGTTCGAGATCATCCATCCGTTCGCCGATGGCAACGGCCGCGTCGGGCGTGTCCTCATTGCGTGGATCCTTGTTCGTCGACTGTCGCTCGTGACGCCGCCGCCGGTGAGCACGCGCATAGCCGCCGACGTCGGCGGCTATGCCTCCGGGCTCGTCTTGTTCCGCTTGGGCGATCACAACGCCTGGGTGCGATGGTTCGCGGAAGCGGTTTCGGGCGCGGGCCGCACGCAACAGGAGCTCGTCGCTTCGGTCGAGCGGCTCCAGCGCGAGTGGCGCCAACGGCTCGCGGCGCCGCGGGAGGGCGCCAAGCGGTTGCGAAGCAACGCGGCGGCGTGGCGCGTGCTCGAGCTGCTGCCGCGACATCTCCTCCTCACGGCACCAACCGTCGCATCCGAGCTCGCGGTCCCGTTGAAGTCCGCCACGGCCGCGCTGCGCGATCTCGTGGCCGCCGGTGTCCTCGTCGAGTACGGCACCGTGCAGCCGAAGGGTCGGGGTCGACCGAGCCGGCTCTACACGAGCCCGGAGCTGCTCGGTCTGACCGGCTCGAGCCCGCTGCGCGCATGACGTTGTCCGGCGATACCGACCTCGCGCTGCGCCTGATCAGTCCGCCGTGGACGTATGTCATCGACCGGCTTGACCACGAGCCCGGGCAGTGGGCCGAAGAAGCCCTCTGTCTTCCCGACGTGCAGCGTCACCCCCTTGCCGCTCTCACGCACATCGCGGCCGGTTGGGGGGCTGCCGGAGCGGCCGATACGACGACGCCCTTCGCCACGGGCAGGCCGCCATCACGCTCGCGGAGAAGGGCGCGCCACAGCATCTGTGGCTTGCCCTGAACGTGGGGTGGGCGGGTGCTCTCGCACTCGGACACGAAGACCTCCTGCAAAGCTACGCGGAACGCATTGTTGACAGCGCCCGGGCCGCCAAGGACGACTATGCGGTCAGCCGCGCTATCTGGACTCAGGTGCTCGTGCATCGCACTATCCCGCTGGGCATCGACGTCCGGGCCGCGGCGGCCGAATGCCTCGAGCTCGCCCAACGCGTTGGGAACCCAACCCTGCTCGCCCGCGCCCACGCCGTTGTCGGCATCGTCCAATGCCCCGACAACCCAGAGGCTGCCGGCGAGCACTTTGCCGCGTGCGAACAACTCGCTCGTCTCGTCAATGCCCGTATGTTCATTGCCTACGGCGTGTTGTGGGGAGCGGTCGCAGCGTCGATGCAGAACCCCGACGCCGGTCTCAGAGAACTGGCGCGTGCTCTCGACTTCCACCAAGCCACCGCCACCCCCTTAGGGCCAATTCGCGTCATGTTCCGGGACATGCTCCCCGCCCTCGCGGCCGTCGGACTGCACCGCCTCGTCGTCATGCTCGACGCCCACCTCCCGACCGTCGCTATCATCCAACCCGACCGCGACGCGGCCGCAGTCCAAAGTGCCAGGCTCGCCCTCGGCGCCGCGGAGACCGACCAGGCCCAAGCACAGGCGCAAGCCATCGACTTCGACAAGCTGCTCAGCCGGCTTCGCCAAGAACTTGAGACGGTTTTACGCACCAGGACCACACTCCCGGAGCAGCGAGCTCAACCCCCAATCAATAATCAGGGCTCGTGATGTTCCAGTTGCGTAACTTGGACTACATCCGCAGCACCTACGACCTCGGCCAGGACCAGTCCTCGATCATGGGAAGCGGTCCAGTCGGACCCTCTGGGTACCGTCTGGTATGTCCGCCATCCGGCGGCGGGTGCAGCCGTAGTAGTGGTCAGGGGGCGAGCAGCGCGGCGGGGATGACGCCGATGCCGTCTCGGCGGCGGTAGGCCTCGGAGCCCGTGGTGATGATGACGGCGTCGAGTAGGTCGCCGCCGATCCGGTCACTGAGCCAGTGGAGGTGGCGGACGTCCTCGTCGGTGACGCTCTGGGACAGCTTTACCTCGATGGCGACGATCCGCCCGTCGCCTGCTTCGACGATGAGATCCACCTCGTGCTCGCCGCCGCGCGTGCGGAGGTGGCTAACCCGACCATCGTGGCGCTGGGCGTATACCCGCACCGACAGCGTGACGAGTGATTGGAACATTGCGCCGAGCAGGGTGCCGTCTCGGGGGACGGCGACGGCGGTGGGTGCGCTGTCGAGGAGTCCCCCGGCATCCACGCCCAGGAGCCGAGCAGCGAGGGCTGGATCGGCTAGTTGGTGTACCGGCGCGGCGGCCAGACGACGTAGGTGATTCCGAGCCGGGATCCACGCCGGGACCGGATCCAGAAGCCACAGCTGCTCGAGTACCGCCCGGTAGGAATTGGCAGTGGTTCTTGCTGGCTTGTCCGCCTCCCCGGGCGAGGCGGCATCTCGGATGGTGTCGTAGGTGGTCGACGTCGACGTGGCCGCGGCGTACGCCATGAGCCACCGTCGAAGTGCTCCTTCATTGCGGACGCGGGCGCCGGCCTCGACGATGTCGCGCTCGACAATGCGTTCGAGGTAGCCATCGAGCTGCGCTCGCAGCGGCCGCCCATTGGCGCGCCGAATGGCCGGGAAACCAGAACGGACGATCTCCTCGACATAGTCGGCAAGCGAAACCGTGGTGGTGCCCTGCAGCGGGGGCCGCGTGCCGGTGAGTAGCGCTTCGAGGCTCACCGGTGTCTGTTGCGGGAGCCTCTCAGCCAACGACAGCGGTCGCATTCGGATGGTCACGATGCGCCCAGCGCCGGAATGGGTGGGCGCGTCAGTAGGCGACGCTGACCCGGTGAGCAAGAATCTCCCCGGGGTCGGATCGTCATCGACAGCACGTCGAACGACGTCCCAACTCGACGGCAGCCGTTGCCACTCGTCGACCAGGATGGGTGCCGGTCCCACAGTGAGTCGTTGAGGATCCGCCGCCAGTACCTCGCGAACGTCGTCGCGGTCGAGGCGGAACACCGTAGCGGCGCGCTCCAGCGCCGTCGCTGTCTTGCCCACCGCCTTCGGCCCTTCGAGCGCAATGGCAGGCAGGCCTGGCACGAGCTCGTCGAGATCGTCGTCAACTATGCGTCGCTGATAGGAACTCACGGTCACCAAGCATACAAAGTGGACGGGATTTAGGCTACGAATTGGACGGACCCGGATGGGCCAGATGGACGGGTTAAAATCCCCGGCACTCGCCACGCCGCTAGTGGACCTAGTTGACCTCGGGGTCGATGGGGGCGGTGGCCCACATTTTCCATCCGGCGCCCTGCCGGCGCAGGATGGAGCTCCACAGCTGCGAGGGATCGGAGCTGAACCAGTCTCCGGCTCCTGAGTTGAACACCCACCAGGCTCCCGAGCGCAGCTCGTTGCGCAGCTGATGGGCGCCCCAGCCGGCGTAGCCCCGGTAGATGCGCAGCTGGTGCAGATCAGGCTCCGGCGTCGCGGCATCGCCCTCCAGATCGACCACGGCCAGGCGATCGAAGAGGAAGGTCAACCCCGGCGGCGCATCCGCGCCCATCTCGGGCGGAGAGGCGGTCAGCCCCAAGGCCAGAGCGGCGCTGTCGGCCACCGGTCCCCCGCTGAAGACCACCGCGGGGGCGCTGGTGCGGTCCTGCCAGCCCGGCAGCACGTCGCCCACCAGATAATCAGTCGGACGGTTGAGCACCACACCCAGGGTGCCAGCATCGTCGTCGTGTTCGAGCAGCAGGATCACGGCACGAAAGAAGATGGGCTCCTCGATGAGCGGCGTCGCCACCAACACCCGACCCTCGATCGGAGCCAGCCGGGGCCGGTTGGCGGGGGCCATCAGACGCTCCGACGCAGGTCCGGGCCGAGGTAGATCGACCGAGCGGTAGGAAAGTTGGCCCGGATACGCAAGCTCGTCATCTCCACCGCCAGCACCACGGCAATCTTGGTGCCGTGACCGGTTCCTGACATGGGGAGTGATGTTAGTTCGGACGGTGGAGGGTGCCCCCTCAGCGAACGCCGTTGTCGGCGGTAGCCAGCAGAGACGCGGAGCCCTGGCTGATCAGGGGCCACACGCCATCGGCGCCGACGTCGGCCACCAGTTGGCCCACCCCTTGGCGCCACCAGGCGCTGGAGCCGTACTCCTCCCGCCAGGACCACACCCGGCGGGTGAGCTGATGCAACACGAACTCCTGGGTCATACCGATGGCCCCGTGCACTTGGTGGGCTCGGGCCACCACATCGGACCCGCTGTCCCCGGCCAAGGACTTGAGCGAGGCCACCTCGAAGGTGGCGTCACCCTGCACGAAGGCCACTGCGGCGGCGTCCAGCGCCATACCCACCAGCCGGGTTTCGGAGACCAACCGCACGAGATGCTGGGCCACCGCTTGAAAGCGGTTGATCTTCTGGCCGAACTGGGTGCGCTGGTTGGCGTAGTCCACGGTGAGCTCGGCAATGCGGTCCAAGGCCCCCGCGATCTGGGCGCTCCGACACAGGGCGCCGCGCTGGCGCAGGGCAATGGCGTCGACCCCCTCGGGAGCCGGGGCGCGGTGAGCCAGGGTCACCCGCTCAAAATGCACGGTCTCGCGAGGCTCACCGGCCAGGTTGGCGACCGACACGATGGTGACACCGCTGGCCCGGGGATCCACGGCCACGATCTGACCGTCGACCAACGCCAGGATCAGCTCCGCCCGCGCCGCCCACGGCACCCGATGGGCCGTACCAGTTAGTACGTCCCGCGTCGCCCCGGTGAGCTGCAGCTTGTCCTCCCGGCGCTGGGGGACCACGGTGAGGGGGCCTTCGGGCAAGGCGATCCCGGCCGCCCCAGCCAACCAGCCCCCCAACAGACCGGTCTCCGCCACCGGCAGCGGCACCGCGAAACGCCCGACCAGACGCAACACGGCCAAGGCATCGGCCAGGGTGCCCCCGGAGCCGCCCTGCTCCTCGGGGACCCCGATCCAAGGCGAGCCGGTGGCGGCCAACGGCTCCCACACGCTGGGGGCCCACCCGTCGGCCTCGGCTCGCTGGATCACCTCATGGGTACAACTCTGGGTGAACAGCCGGGTCAGCGTTTCCACCAACAAGCTGTCCGCCTGCGTGATCTGGATACCTGCTGGGTCGTTCACCGGTTCACTCCGTACCTGCTGGGTCGTTCACCGGTTCACTCCGTACCACGCAGCCAGGCCCTTGCTGGCCACGGTGCGCAAGATCTCGTTGGTGCCGCCCCGCAGCGTGAAGCTCGGTCCGGTCAGGATGCAGGCGGCCAGCAGCCGCCCGGCCAAGGAGGGGTTGTCCAAGCTGGGTTCCTCGCCGAACAGATCGTGCAGGAGGGAGATCATCTCCTGTTCGAAGGTGGTGCCCAGATCCTTGACGATGGCCACTTCCACCGCAGGGGCGCCGCCCTGATCAATGGTGCGGGCCACCGACAACGACAGGTTGCGCAGCGACCAGTAACGGGCGGTGATGCGGCCGAACACGTCGTGCACGGAGGCGGGCAGGGCACCCTCCTCCACCTTCTCGCGGACCAACTGCTCGAACGTGGAATAGACCGAAAGCCAGCGGTCGGGGCCGGCCCGCTCATAGGCCAACTCCGAGTTGACCTGAGACCAGCCCCGACCGATGTCTCCCAGCACCAACTCGTCTGGCACGAACACGTCGGTCATGACCACCTCGTTGAAGTGGTAACTGCCGTCCAGGAAGGCTATGGGGTTGATCTGCAGGCCTGGGCTGTGCAGATCCACCAGCAGTTGGGACAGACCCTCGTGGCGGTCACCCTCGTTGGGGCTGGAGCGGCACAGCACGATGAACCAGTGGTTCTGATGGGCGTTGGACGTCCAGATCTTGGTGCCGTTGAGCAGCCAACCCCCATCGGTGCGGGTAGCCATGGTACGCACCGCGGCCAGATCGGAGCCGGCGTCGGGCTCGGACATGCCAATGGAAAACCACAGCTCGCCCCTGGCGATGGGCGGCAGGAACTGCTCGCGCTGTTCCTCGGTGCCGAAGCGCAAAATGGTGGGGGCGCTCTGACGGTCCGCCACCCAGTGGGCGCCTACCGGAGCGCCGGAACGCAGCATCTCCTCCACCACAATGAAACGGTCCACCGCCGAACGAGCCGGACCGCCGTAGCGGGTGGGCACCGACATGCCCACCCAGCCCCGCTTGGCCATCTTGGTGGTGAAATCGGCGTCATGGTCCGCCGACATGCCCAGACAGGGCTTGTAGGAACCGTTGGGTAACTCCGCTCGAAGGAACGCACGCACCTCTTGGCGCAAGGCTTCCTCGGCCGCGGTGAAGGTGGTGTAACTGAACCCCTTGGATGCGGTTTGTTGGGCGATGGCCACCGTGTCCCCCGGAAAGATTCGATGCTGCGCCCACCCTAGCCCCCGGGCTGCTCGACGTAGTCCTCGATGGGGGCGCAGCTGCACGCCAGGTGACGATCCCCGTAGGCGCCGTCGATGCGTGACACCGGAGGCCAGTACTTGGACTGTTGCTGGCCCATCTCGGGGTAGGCAGCTTGCCGGCGGGTGTAGGAACGATCCCACTGCTCGGCCAAAAGGTCCTCGGCGGTATGGGGGGCGTTTTGCAGGATCGAGGGATCCTCGTTGGCCTCCGCTCGGATGGCGATCATGGCGTCGCAGAAGCGGTCCAGTTCGGCCAGTGATTCGCTCTCGGTGGGCTCCACCATCAAGGTGCCCACCACCGGAAAGCTGGTGGTGGGGGCGTGAAAGCCGTAGTCCATCAAGCGTTTGGCTACGTCGTCCACGGTCACCCCGCAGGTGGCGGTGAGGGGCCGCAGATCCAGGATGCACTCATGGGCGACCAAGCCGCCCGCCCCCCGGTAGAGCACCGGGTAGTGGGCGTCGAGCCGGGCGGCCACGTAGTTCGCCGCCAAGATGGCGTCCTGGGTGGCGGCAGCCAGGCCGTCGGGGCCCATGAGGGCGATGTAGGCCCAGCTGATGGGCAAGATGGCGGCAGAGCCGTAGGGCGCCGCGCTGATGGCGGGAACCGCGGCCGAGCCGGGCAGGAAGGGGGCGAGGTGGGCCCGCACCGCCACCGGGCCCACCCCTGGCCCGCCACCGCCGTGGGGGATGCAGAAGGTTTTGTGCAGGTTCAGGTGGGACACGTCCGCCCCGAAGCGGCCGGGCTGGGCCAGACCGACCAAGGCGTTGAGGTTGGCACCATCGACATAGACCTGGCCCCCGTAGCGGTGCACCAGGTCACACAGGGCCACGATGCCGGCCTCGAACACCCCGTGGGTGGAGGGGTAGGTAACCATGGCGGCCGCCAACCGGGCCTGGTGCGCTTCGGCTTTGGCCGCCAGATCCTCCAGATCCACGTTGCCGTTGGCGTCGCACGCCACCACCACCACCGACATTCCGGCCATGACCGCTGACGCCGCGTTGGTCCCATGGGCCGAAGCAGGAATGAGACAAACATCTCGTTCTGTGTCACCGTTACTGTGATGATAGGCCCGGATGGCCAACAGCCCGGCCAGCTCCCCTTGGGAGCCGGCATTGGGTTGGAGGGAAACGGCGTCGTAGCCGGTGATGGTGCACAAGGCCGACTCCAGCTCCGCGATCAGCTGACCATACCCAACGGTCTGTTCGGCGGGGGCGTAGGGGTGGATACGGGAGAACTGGGGCCAAGTCACCGGAATCATCTCGGTGGTGGCGTTGAGCTTCATGGTGCAGCTACCCAACGGGATCATGCCCCGATCAAGCGCGTAGTCCTTGTCGGCCAACTGGCGCAGATAGCGCAGCATCTCCGTTTCGGAGTGGTAACGGTTGAAGACTGGGTGGGTGAGATACCTACTGGTACGGATGAGCCCGGCGGGCAAAGCATCGGCGCCGTCTCGGTCCAGTTCTTCAATCAGCGCAGCGGCCTGGCCAGCATCCGCGCTCACCCCAAACGCAACGAACAACCTTTGCAACACCTCCGTCGTGGTGGTCTCGTCCAAGCTGATGCCAACGGTGTGGGCATCGACATGGCGCAGGTTGATACGGGCGGCCGTCGCGGCCTCGTGCAACCCGGCGGCCCCGTGCAAACCGGCGGCCTCGTGCAAACCGGCCTGGGGAACAACAACGCGAAGCGTGTCGAAGAAGGCATCGGAGACGAGTCGATAACCGGCCCGGCGCAGCCCGGCGGCGGCGATGGTGGTGAGGCGATGAACCCGGGTGGCGATGGCGGCCAACCCGTCGGGGCCGTGATACACCGCGTACATGGCGGCCATGACGGCCAACAGCACCTGGGCGGTGCAGATGTTGGAAGTGGCCTTCTCCCGGCGGATGTGCTGTTCGCGGGTTTGCAAGGCCAACCGCAGGGCGGGCCGGCCGGCGGCGTCGATGGAACGGCCGACCAGGCGGCCAGGCAGCATGCGACGGTGGCCTTCGCCCACGGCCAGATAACCGGCGTGGGGTCCACCGAAGCCGAGCGGCACCCCAAACCGTTGGGTGGTGCCAACAGCCACGTCGGCACCGAACTCGCCCGGCGCCCGCAACAGGGTCAGGGCCAGCAGATCCGCCGCCACCACCACCAAGGCCCCCTGGGCGTGGGCCGCCGCCACCACCGGGGTCAGATCGCGCACCGCCCCGCTAGAGCCGGGGTACTGCACCAGCAGCCCGAAACAACCGGCAACGACGTGTTCGTGCGGGTCGGTGCTGTTCGGGTCGGACTCGAGCAAAGACCGGTAGGGATCAACGGTGCGGACCTCAATGCCGATGGGCTCGGCCCGGGTACGCAACACCGCCAGGGTGGCGGGGTGGCAGTCGACGTCGACCAGGAACACCTTCGAGGAGGAGCGGCTGGCCCTTCGGCACAGGGTCATGGCCTCCGCCGCCGCGGTGGCCTCATCGAGCATGGAGGCGTTGGCCAGATCCATAGCGGTGAGATCGCTCACCATGGTCTGGAAGTTGAGCAGGGCCTCCAGCCGTCCTTGGGCGATCTCAGGCTGATAGGGCGTGTAGGCGGTGTACCAGGCCGGGTTTTCCAACACATTGCGTTGGATCACCGCTGGGGTGATGGTGTCGGAGTAACCGCAACCGATGAGCGAGGTGAACACCTCGTTGGCCCCGGCCAAGGCGGCCAACCGTTCAATGGTCTCACGCTCGGTACGCGCCGCCGGCAACGCCAACGGCTGGCGGATGCGAATCGACTCAGGCACGGCGGCGTCGATCAGGGCGGCCAGGCTGTCTCGGTTGAGGGCAGCCAGCATCACCGTCCGGTCGTGGTCGCGCAGTCCGAGGTGGCGATGACGGAAGGCGGCCGATTCGTCGAGCTCGCCCAGGGGGACCCGTTCCTTCGAGCGGAGCCGGTCGTATTGCTGGCGCGGTTGGCGCGGCGGGTGCTGTTGATCGATCATCGGCGGTAGTCCTTGGGGATGAAGGGGAGGGCGACGATCCGGCAGGCTTCGGTGCGCCCGCTGGTGACCGCCAGCAGGTTTGTCGTCTCGAGCGCTTCGGTCTCGACGTAACCCATGGCGATGGGGCTACCCAGGACCGGGCTGTAGCCGCCACTGGTGACCCGACCCACGGGACGATCCGCCAGCACCAACTCGGCACCTTCTCGCAGCGGTCTTCGACCGTCGGGGCGCAAACCCACCCGATGGCGGGTGGCGCCCTGGTTCAACTGGGCGGCGATGACACCGGCCCCCCGGTAGCCGGCTTCGCCGTGGCGACGGCTTGCGGGAATGGCCCAGGCCAAGCCGGCTTCAACCGGGGTGGTGGTGGGATCGAGATCGTGGCCGTACAGGCACAACCCCGCTTCCAGGCGCAGCGAATCTCGAGCCGCCAGACCGGCCAGGGCCACGTCAGGGTCCTGTAGGAGTCCTTCAACGATGGCCTCGGCCTGCTCGGCCGGCAGGGCCAGCTCGAAACCCTCACCCCCCGTGTAACCGGATCGCGAGAGCTCCACCTCGTGGCCCCACAGCGCGAAGCTGCCTTCTCGCATGAAGGCCAGCCCGGTCAGGTCGAGGCCCGCTCGACCCAACACCTCAGCGGCGACGGGGCCTTGCAGCGCCACCAGGGCCAGGTCCCGGCGGGGCTGCACCACCGTGGAAGAGGCCAGCTCGGCCCGCAGGTAGTCGATGTCGGCGTCGGTGCCGTCGGCGTTGAGCACGATGCGCACGCTCTCGGGGGCTCGTTTGGTGATCATGACGTCGTCGAGGATGCCGCCGGCATCGTTGGTGAAGAAGCTGTACTTGAGTTGTCCCACGGCTAGGGCACCGAGCTGGGCCGGCACCAGGCGTTCCAGGCCCGGCAGGGCCTCGGGGCCGCTGACGTCGAGCACGGTCATGTGGCTGACATCGAACAGGGCGGCGCGGCTGCGGCAATGCTGGTGTTCAGCGATGGGGCCGGGCCCGTAACGGATGGGCATATCCCAACCGGCAAAGGAACCGAAACGGCCGCCGTGACGAACGTGCAAGCCATGCAGCACCGTGCGGCGCAAACCCGCGTCGTCCTGGCCGAGCCGGGAAGTGGGCGGGGGGCCGGGCTGGGCCGAAGGCTGCGAGGTGGGGCTCATGGTCGGTTCCGATCGAAGCGGGGCGCGTGCAGCACGAGCCCCCTCTGTGTCGGAACCTGAGAGTTTCACCCCACCGTGGGGCTTACTCCGACGGTGAACGCCCAAGGACGTTGCTCTCCAGAGACGCCGTTACCCGCACGGTCCTTGGTGCCTGAGAGTTTCCGGGGCGGTTGCTCCTTCGGCGGCAGCGTCTCGTGACCAAGACGCTGCGCTCTCCCACACGGTTCAAAGCGTGGGTTCAGTGTAGCCCCGGGCTACCAGCTCGCCCCACAACGCTCGATAGGCCTGAGCGGCGACGCCGGTCGGGGCGAACACCCCCACCGGGGCCCGATGGGAGCCCATCAGCTCGATGTCGGTCGAGGCGGGGATCACCGTGACCGCCACGTCGTGGCGCTCCTGACGCAGTTGCGCCATCACCTCGGCGTGCAGGTTTTTGCGACCGTCGGCCATGGAGAAGAACACCAGCACCTCCGGCCGACGGGGACCCAACTCGGCCAGGGTCTCATCGAGCTGGTGCAGGGTGCGCACCGACAGGGTGGTCGGAACCACCGGCACCACCAACACGTCGGCGGCGGCGAAGATGTTCTCGGCCAGCAACGAGCTCGATGGCGGGCAATCCATGAAGATCAGCTCGTAGCCCTCGGGACCCAACTCGTCGAGCACTCGACGCAACCGCCCGGTGCGATGTTTGGCCGCGTCGAAGGCGAGGTCGATGTTGCGCAGCTCCCGATCCGAAGGCAACACGTCAAGCTGGTCGAAATCCGTGCCACGGATGCGCTCGCCGATGCGATCACGCCGGGTGGTCAACGCCAGCGGGGCACCTTTGAGGCGGTGTTTCACCCGGAAATAGAAGGTTGCCGCACCCTGGGGATCCAGATCCCACACCAACGTTCGATAGCCATGGTAAGCGGCCAGGTAACCCAAGTTCACCGTTGCCGCCGTCTTACCGACGCCTCCTTTGCTGTTGTAGATAGCGATGACGCTCACGGCTGGCTCATCCCCCGCGGCTGGGCCAGGCGCTTGGCGAAACGGTGGTGGCGGGCGGCGATGGCCTCATAGGCGGGACCGAAACGGGTGGCGGCCAGGGCGGCGTCGGCCCTGGCCGCCTCGCTGCGCCGGCCCAGCTCGATGAGCACGGCCGGTTCCGCCCCCCGTAGGCGGCCACCGGCTTGGGCGATGGCGTCGGCGGCCACGGTGGCGTCCTGATAGTCGCCGAGCACGGTTTGCACGGTCTTGAGGGCGCGCCGTAGCCCATCGAGCTGCTGGCCGGGATAGAGCGAATCGAAGGCGTCGAGCAGATAGCGCAGGCGCTTGGCTTGTTTGCGGGTGCGGTGCAGCGGGTCTTCCTCGG
>JANPEN010000522.1:0-8117 GCA_031422955.1 Acidimicrobiia bacterium | reverse complement strand
CGACGGAACCGCCGCCGGCCACGATGGCCGGGAGGCCAGGGGTCGTGTCGGTCACGACGAACCAGCTGGCCATGCAGCCGGGGATGGCAGCGCCACCGATCGAATTGAGCACTTCACCGGCGAGGCTCCGCTCGACGATGGTGCGCACCGAGGCCAGCTGGTTGCTGCTCGCACCGGGGTTCGACACCGAGCCGGTGACGGTGAGGGTTCCGGCCCCAGGCACGATGCCGCCAGCCAGACTGCTGATCGTGGTGAGGGGGGCGCTGACCACCCACGCGGCCGAGGTGCCAACGGCCCCGGCGCCGCTGGACGTGCCGTCGGCGGCGGTGAAGTAACCGAAGGCGATCCCGGCGCCGCTGGCGGCGAGGGCGGTGGCGAGGCCTGCGGCGAGCATGCTCTTACGAGTCTTGAACAGTTTCATGGCTCTCCTATTTTTGGCATTCAGCCCGGCGGATGAAATCCGGGTTGATAGCTGGGTCGGCTCGTGAAGGAGTTCGCCGGGTGCTTGCCGGGTCCTCGGGTGAGGTGGCTTGCCCGGCTGCCGTCGTCCTTCTGCCACGAGTGGCCTGGCCATGAGGTCACGCGGCTGTCTTCGCGGCAAACGGGTCTTTCTACCCAATTGAGGTGATCGATTCCGAGACCAAGGACTGCAGACCTTGGTCTCATTCAAGTGTTCCAACCCCCACCTTGGGCCCCAGTATTAAATGGCCCTTAAGCGAAGAACTTTCCTTGGGAAAAAAGGCCCTCCAACCCCGCCCCGTCTACGTCGGTCAGCGGCTGACAGGCGGCGAGTCGATTGTTGCAACCTGGAGCGATCCCATCCGTTCTGCAACCTGACGTAATGAGGCAACCGCTCTCAGTGAAATCGAAGGCTGCGGGGCGGCCTGAGCAGGGCGTGGCTTGGACGGCGGCGGTCGGCTCGACCAGCATTGGCCATGCGCACGATGCAGGCGCGGCCGTTGCCGAGCACGATTGACGTTCGTTCCGATCAGTTCAAGCAGAACCGGACCGACATGGAAGAGATGCTGGCCGTGCTGGCCGAGCTCTACCAGCAGGCCGCCGCCGGGGGCGGGACCAAATCTCACGAACGGCTGCGGGCCCGGGGCAAGATGGCGGTGCGCGAGCGCATTCTGCTGGCGCTCGACCGGGACTCGCCCTTCCTGGAAATCAGCCCCCTGGCCGCCTGGGGGTCGGACTATGCGGTGGGCAGCGGCATGGTGCTGGGTGTCGGGGTGGTGTCGGGCACCGAATGCGTGCTGTTGGCCAACGACCCCTCGGTGCTGGGCGGCGCCATGACCAGCTTCGCGGTCAAGAAGCTGATGCGGGCCATTGAGATCGCCCGCCACAACCGCATGCCCTACCTGCAGTTCGT
The DNA here is from genome assembly GCA_031422955.1 of Acidimicrobiia bacterium. Lineage (GTDB taxonomy): Bacteria > Actinomycetota > Acidimicrobiia > Acidimicrobiales > CAIXPF01 > CAIXPF01. The sequence goes on along the minus strand of JANPEN010000522.1, from coordinate 6,745 downwards.
GGAGTCCGCCGGCGCCGATCTGCGCGGCGATCCCGACCCTGAGCGCTCCATGCGAACCAACACCACCCACTTCGGAGAATCGGGTCGGATGTTCTACGAGATCACCGAGCTGTCTAAATTACGCATTCCTACTATTTCGGTGGTGTTCGGCAGCTCCACCGCAGGGGGCGCCTACCAGCCGGGCACGTCGGACTACAACATCTTCATCCGCGACCAATCCAAGGTGTTCTTGGGCGGGCCGCCGCTGGTGAAGATGGCCACCGGCGAGGACTCTGACGATGAGACCCTGGGCGGCGCGGTCATGCACACCGAGGTGAGCGGTCTGGGCGATTATCTGGCCAGCGACGAGCTCGACGCGTTGCGGCTGTGCCGCGAGGTGGTTTCCCATCTCAACTGGCGCAAGCTGGGGCCTGGCCCCACCCTGGCTGCGGATGAGCCGGTGCAAGACCCCGAGGAACTACTGGGCCTGGTGTCGCGGGACCTGCGCCAGCCGCTGGACATTCGTGAGGTCATCAGCCGGGTGGTGGACGGTTCCCGCTTCGAGGAGTTCAAGGCCCGCTACGGCACCACCCTGGTGTGCGGCTGGGCGTCAGTGCACGGCTTCCCGGTGGGTGTGATCGCCAACAACGGGGCCCTGTTCTCCGAATCGGCGGAGAAGGCCACCCAGTTCATCCAGTTGTGCAACCAGATCGACGTGCCCTTGTTGTTTCTCCAGAACATCACCGGCTACATGGTGGGTAAAGATTTCGAGCACGCCGGTATCATCAAGAACGGTTCGTTGATGATCAACGCCATTTCCAACTCCACCGTGCCTCATATCACGGTGATCGTGGGATCTTCTTACGGGGCGGGCAACTACGGCATGTCGGGGCGTGGTTTCAACACTCGCTTCACCTATCTGTGGCCAACGGCCAAGATCGCGGTGATGGGACCGAAACAGATGGCGGGGGTCATGTCCATCGTGGAACGCAACAAAGCTGCCCGCACCGGGGTCGTCTTCGACGAAGCGGCCGATGAGGTGCGGGCCAGCTTCGTGGCCGAATGGGCCGAGAAACAGTCCCTCGCCCTGTACGCCACCTCCCGGGTCAGCGACGACGGCATCATCGACCCGCGAGATACCCGCACGGTGGTGGCCATGAGCCTGTCCTATTGCCACAACAACGTGGTGCAGGGTGCACCCAACTATGGGGTGTTCCGACCGTGACTGCTTCGACTTCGACTGCTTCGACTGGGATCAGCCCGCTGGTGGCCCAGCGGTCCCCGATCCGCAAGCTGCTCATAACCAACCGCGGGGAGATCGCCCGGCGCATCATCCGCAGCGCCCACGACATGGGTATCGCCACCGTGGCGGTGTACGCCGATGGAGACGCCGACGCCGCCTTCGTGGCCGAGGCGGGTGAGGCCTACGCGCTGGGCGGGCATTCCTCGGCCCAGACCTACCTCGACGCAGCCAAGCTGCTGGCCGTGGCCCGTCGGAGCGGGGCCGACGCAGTGCATCCCGGCTACGGCTTCCTATCCGAGAACGCCGGCTTTGCTCAGGCGGTCATTGATGCCGGGCTCATCTGGGTGGGTCCCCCGCCGGCCGTCATCGCCGCCATGGGCGACAAGTTGGAAGCCAAACGGCTGGCGGTGGCGGCCGGGGTGGCCACCGAGGCCATGGTCACCGACGTGCAAGACGCGGCGGCGGTGGCCGCCCTCGGGTTCCCGTTGTTGGTCAAGGCATCCGCCGGTGGGGGCGGCAAGGGCATGCGGGTCGTGGCTCAAGCGCAGGATCTGGCCGAGGCGGTTGCCTCGGCCCGCCGCGAGGCCCAAGCTGCCTTCGGGGATCCCACCGTGTTTCTGGAGCGGTATGTGACCAGGGCGCGTCACATTGAGGTGCAGGTGCTCGGAGACCAGTACGGCCACCTGGTCCACCTGTTCGAACGCGAATGCTCTATCCAGCGACGCCACCAAAAGGTGGTGGAGGAGGCCCCTTCGGGAGCCATCGACGAGGCCACTCGCATCCAGTTGGGCGCCGCCGCGGTGGCGGTAGCCCGTGCCGTTGGTTACAGCAGCGCCGGCACGGTGGAGTTCCTCTTCAACGATGAGGAAGGCCGGTTCTCCTTCTTGGAGATGAACACCCGCCTGCAGGTCGAACATCCCGTCACCGAGGCCATCACCGGCATCGACTTGGTCCGCGAGCAATTGCGCCTCGCCGCCGGGGCGGAACTGGGTTACACCCAGGACGACGTGGTTCGACGTGGCCATGCGGTGGAGGTTCGCCTCTACGCCGAAGACCCGGCCCAGGATTTCCTGCCCTGCGCAGGGGTGGTGTCGGTGTGGGAGCCGGCCGCCTCGCCCGAGGTGCGCTTCGATAGCGGCATTGAGTCAGCCGCAGTGGTCGGGGTCGAGTTCGACCCCATGCTGGCCAAGGTCATTGCCCACGCTCCCACCCGCATCGAGGCGGCCCTGAAGCTGGCTTTGGCCCTGGAACGCACTCGGGTGGTGGGCCTGGTCACCAACCGCGACTTTCTGGTCGCCACCCTGCGCCACCCCGCCTTCCTGGCCGGGGATACCACCACCGACTTCATCACCCGGTACCGACCCCACGGCCAGCGCCGGGTGAGCGAGGAGGATCATTTCCTGGCCGCCACCGCCGCCGCCCTGTGGGAGCAAGCCTCCCACCGAGGCGCCGCCGCCGTACTGAGCAGTATCTCAAGCGGTTGGCGCAACAGTGTCATGCCCGCCCAGCGCTTCGAGTTGGCAGACCATACGTTGGAGTATGCCTGCCAGCGGGACGGGTCCTTCACGGTCACGCTGGGCGAACGGGTGGCCAGGGCGAAAGTGTATTGGGTGGGTGGGGACCGCATCGACCTCGAGGTCGACGGGCGGCGCAGTCACCTGGCGCTGTCCACCGTCGAGGAAGGGTGGGTGGTTGACCTACCAGGAGGTACGGTCAGCCTGGTTCGGGCCGAGCGGTTCCCCCAGCCCGATCGGCGGGGTCCGGTCGGCGGGCTGGTGGCGGCCATGCCCGGCAAGATCATCGCGGTGAGGGCCGAGGTCGGCGACGCGGTCACCGCCGGTCAGGTCCTGGTCATCATGGAAGCCATGAAGATGGAACACCACCTGTCCAGCGCCACGAACGGAGCGGTGTCGGAGGTGCGCGTGGCGGTAGGGGATCAGGTGGCCAACGGGGCGGTGCTGCTGGTGGTGGAGCCGACCGAGGGGTAAGGCCGGCCCCACCGCTCCCATTGTGCTGTGCGGTTATGGCTGCTCGGCCCGGATCACTCCGGGATGAGATGGGCGATGCGAGGCATGACCTCGTTGGCCATCAACTCCATGGAGTGGTGCCACGCCTTGCTGTCTTCCACGTAGTCGAACCCGAACAGCAACAAATGGCCGAAGCCGCCCACCTCGGCGTAGACCTTCTCGATTTTGTCTGCCACCGTTTGGGGCGAGCCGACGAACCAGTTGGTGCGGGCGCAGTACTCGACGGTGACATCGCGGTCGGGGGTGGAAGGGTCTTCCTTCATGAACTCTTTGAAGCCGAAGGCTTCCAACAGAGGCAGGAAGTACTCCCGCATCATGCGGCCCATCATGCCGTTGACGGAATGCTCCCAGGCCTCCTCGTCGGTGTCGGCCACGAAGATCTCGCGCACCATGCGCCAATCCTGGCGGCTGGCGGTGCGCCCGCTCTTGGCCGCCCCGGCCTGATAGGAGTCCCAATGGCCCTTCACATAGCTGGGGTTCAGGTTGAGGCTCATGGGGATCCAACCGCGTTCCCCGGCCATCTCCAGGGTGGGGGAGGGCGAGGACAAACCGGCCACGCCGATGGGCGGGTGGGGCTGTTGCAGGGGCAGGATGTGGCGCTTGAGCAGCGGGGCCATCTCGTTGGGAATGGCCGCCTTCCAGTACTTGCCCTCGAACTTCCAGCCCGGTTCCTGGGTCCACATGTTCAAGATGATGTCGATGGCCTCGCGGGTCATCTCCCGGTTCTCGCCGCCCATGCCGTCTACCTGGAACATCTCCCAGTCGGTGGGGGACCCGGAGGCGGCAATGCCGAAGTTCAGCCGACCACCGGAGATGTGATCCAGCATGGCCACCCGGTTCGCCAGCTCGACGGGGTGGTGGTACGGCAGCAGGAAACCGCCGGGGCCTATGCGGATGTTCTTGGTGGCCCGGAAGCCTTCGACCACCAGCAGGTCGGGGGAGGGGTGGGGCTCCCACACCATGGCGTGATGCTCGCCGATCCAGAACTCCTCGAAACCGAGCTCGTCGGCCCAGATGATGTTCTGCAAATCCCACTCGTGGCCGTCTTTAAGGCTGCGCTCCGGCGGGTGGCTGGGCATCGTGAACATACCGAGTTTCATGGCAATCCCCTTTTCTTGGGTTGGACAACGGCCCGTGCGGCCGAATCGGTGATGAGGGGCTGCCCAAGGGCGGCCAGCTTGCTACGAATTGCATCATCCTGGCAGAAACGGCTCGGCCCGGCGCGGCGCTGGGGGCGTTGGCGGGGACTGCATCACCCCGAGCTGGGAGCGAGGTGCTTGGCCCTGGCCTGATAGAAGTCCTCGATCGAGCCGAACTCGGGCATGTCCCGAATGGTTTGCTCCGTCCAGGCCACCACCGCTTCGTCGGATTGCTCCAGATCGAGAGGCAGACCACAGGGCTGGGCCACATGCCAAGGCGTGTCGATGAATACCTCCACACCGTTGCCCTCCGGATCGGCGAAATACACCGACCAGGCGTTGCCGTGGGTTCGGGGGGCAATGCGGGACACGCCCGACTCAGCCTGGAGCTGGTGCAAGAGCGAGCGCAGGTCGGCCAGGGTGCCACTGGAGCGGAAGGCGATGTGGTGCAAGTTCGGCGAGGGACCGTCGTCGGTGCGGCTACCCACCAGGGCCAGCTGATGGTGGGCGCGGGCGGTTTGGGACAGGAAGACGATGTCGACGCCGCCGGCCATGATCGGGCCTCGGTCGGTGACCTCGAAGCCGAGGACCCGGCAATAGAACGGAACCATTACCTCCAGATCGCTCACCTGGAGCACGGCGTGGGCAACTTCGAGGTTGAGACCAGCGGGCATGGATGCAGCGTAGTGGCGGGCTCGGGGGGCCGAACGGCCAGGTGCTGCGTTGTTTGTCTGGCAAGCGTGATGGGTAGAACGGAATGCATGGCCGCTGTTCGCCACTTCGATGCCCACTCGCTCTCCGAAGGCCACCGTGATTTACCGGTGGCGTCGGGAGATTTGCCGGGGACCTACGAACGACTCGAGGGTTCGGGGTTGATGGAGTCGGTTTGGCTGGTGCGTTTGTCCGGCGCGGTGCCCCCCGGCCAGGACGACACGGCCTGCCGGGCGATCGAGGAGCTCTGCGCCGAAGGCCCGATTCTCTTCGATTTCACCCAGCTCGATAGCGGCCAAGCTGACCATCCTTTCGGGAGCTGGGTCAACCTGCTGGCCGAGGAGACGGAACCGGGGCATCCCCTCCACGGTCGGGTGGCTCTGGTCTGTTCGCGAGCGTTGGTTCGACGGTTGTTGGCTCAACAGGTTCCGACCGCGGCGGTGTTCTCCAGCCGGGGTGATGCGTTGCAGGCCAAGGTGATGGCCGGCGACGGCTTGGGCGTGGGTTGGTCAGCTCCTGCTGCCGCCACCTCGATGCGGCCCAATCCGATCCTCCCCTCAGGACGAGCGAAGAGGGCGGCCGTGCAGCCTGGGCCCCGTCCTGCCACGACCCTCGGCTTGGTCTGATTCGGCCGAGGCTCCCCGCCTGGTCCCGGTCGCGCAGGCAAGGGGCGGGCACCTCCTCCGCTTCTGGACGTCGGCCATACGTCGGCCATACATGGGCGCTTTGGGTGTAATTCCGTACGTCGGGTGTGACAATGGGGGTAACCCGTAACCAAGGGGTGTCCGCAGTCAGCGCGATCAAGTCCCGCGGGGTCAGGAGATGGCTGGTGCCGGAAAGACGAGTAAGGCCACCGGGCCGGGCCGCCCCCGCGGTAGCCGTCACCCACAGTGGCCCGCGGGACCTGCTCGCCGACCTGCGGGCTGGTGGGGTGAGCGACCCGGGGGTGCTGGCCGCGTTCGAGGCGGTCGACCGGGCTGACTTCGTGCCGGCCGAGCTGCGGGCCCACGCCTATGAGGACCGGCCGCTGCCCATCGGGGACGGTCAGACCATCTCCCAGCCCCTCATTGTGGGCCTGATGATTCAGGCCCTGGAACTGCAGCGCACCGATCGAGTGCTGGAGGTGGGCACCGGCTCCGGCTACGCCACCGCACTGCTGGCCGAGCTGGCCGCCGAGGTGTATTCCATCGAGAACCGAGCATCGTTGGCGGCCTCGGCTGCGGACCGACTGCGGTCTTTGGGCTACCTCGAAACGGCCAACGTCGGCGCTGGTTGCCGGAGGGGGGTACTGCGCCTGGCGCTGGGCGACGGGAGCGTGGGCTGGGCCCAGGGGGCGCTCTTTGACGCCATCATGGTGTCCGCAACCGGTCCCCACCTGCCTGAACCGCTGCTGGCCCAGTTGGGTCCGAGCGGACGTCTGGTCATGCCGGTGGGCACCGATCGGCAGCGCCAGCGTTTGGTTCGGGTGGGCAGGGGCCCCGATGGGCTTTTCGAGGAAGCGGACCTGGGTTGGGTACGGTTCGTGCCCCTCCTGGGCCAGGCCGGCTGGCCCGACCGTGCCGAGACCCAACCGCTGTAGCGTCGAATCGACGTCGATTCGACGCTACGCCCAGACCAGCCCGATTTGCAGGGGCGGGCGGGTGCCG
>JANPEN010000521.1:0-14663 GCA_031422955.1 Acidimicrobiia bacterium | reverse complement strand
GGGTGATGGCCCGTCCCGCCCAGGCCCTTGACCCTGGCGCCAGTCCGGATATGGACTACCCCCGCCCCGGCTTCAACTGCGATGCGGTGGAGCTGCGACCGGTACGCGGCACTACCGAGGATGAAGGTCCCGGCCTGATCTGGGTGCGATTGGCTCATCCGGTGGTGGCCGGCGAGGTGACCTCGGCCAGCCTCATGGCCATGACCCTGGCCGATTTCGGTATTGCCGTAGGCTGGCAGCGCTCCGCCAGCGGGGCTGGGTTCATCAACCCCGACGTGACCTTGCAGCTGAACCGACCACCTCTGGGACCGTGGATCCTGATGGCCAGCCGGGTGCATGCCTCCGCAGCCGGTTACGGATTCTGCGAAACGGTGCTGGGCGACGACACCGGCCTATTCGGTCGGATCCTGCAGAGCTTGCTCGAAGCCCCCGCCGAGTTGGGGGTACCGGGCCAGGTCTGATGCGTTGGCGGCCTAGCGGTGGTTCCCGGCGTGGCTGTGGCCGCCATCGGAGGCGGTGCCGGAGCCGGGTTGAACCCTGTTTCGCGTCGATTCGACGTCGATTCGACGCGAGTAGCGGGGACTTGAGGTCCGAGGTAGCAGGTAGGGTCCGCGCCATGGCATGGGATTTTCAGACAGAGCCGGAGTTCGAGACGAAGCTCGGCTGGATGCGAGGCTTCGTGCGGGAGGAGATCATCCCGCTTGAGACGCTTGAGGATCAGTGGCGCCTTCCCGGTGGCCAGGACCGTTTCAAGGCGATCATCGCGCCCATGAAAGCGGAGGTGCGACGCCAGGGGCTGTGGGCTGCCCATCTACCCCCCGAAATGGGTGGGCTGGGCTACGGCCAGGTCAAGCTCGGCCTCATGCACGAGATCCTCGGCGCCTGCAGCTACGCCCCGGCCGTTTTCGGGAACAACGCCCCCGATTCGGGCAACGCCGAGCTGCTGGCCGTGGGCGGCACCGACGCCCAGCGCAAGCAGTGGATGCAACCGCTCCTCGACGGTGAGATCCGCAGCTGTTTCTCCATGACCGAGCCGGGGGCGGGGGCGGATCCGACGCTGCTGGTCACCCGGGCCGAGCTCGACGGTGACGAGTGGGTCATCAACGGCCACAAGTGGTTCAGCTCCAACGCCTCCATCGCGGATCTGCTCATCGTCATGTGCCGCACCGGGGACCCCGCCGACGTGGGCCCTTACAAGGCCTATTCGATGCTGCTGGTACCCCGAACCACCCCCGGCGTGGACATCGTGCGAGACGTGCCCACCATGAGCCACCCCGACCACCGCACTGGCGAGCCGGGCGGGCATGCCGAGATCCTCTATCGCAATGTGCGGGTGCCGAAGGACGCCATCGTGGGCGGCTACGAAGCCGGCCTCGGTCAGGGTTTTGCTCTGGCCCAGAAGCGGCTCGGTCCTGGCCGAATCCACCACGCCATGCGCTGGTTGGGCCAGTCCCAGCGGGCCTTCGACATGCTCTGTGAGCGGGCCTTGTCGCGCTTCGTGCACGGCTCACTCCTGGCCGAGAAGCAGATGATCCAGGACTGGATTGCCGAGTCCTACGCCGAGATGCAGGCGGCTCGGCTGTTGACCCTGCAGGCGGCCTGGAAGATGGACCAACTCCACGCTGCCGGCCGGCACTACTCCGATGCCCGTACCGAGATCGCCGTCATCAAGTTCTGGGGCGCCAAGGTGCTTTACAACGTGATCGACCGGGCCATCCAGGTCCACGGATCGCTGGGCTACACCACCGATCTGCCCCTGGAATCCATGTACCGCAACGCGCGGGCCGCCCGGATCTACGACGGGCCCGATGAGGTCCACAAGGTCACCGTGGCCCGCCAGACGCTCAAGCGCTACAAGGCCGCCGAGGTGCCCACCGAGCACGTGCCCACCCGGCGTCGGGCCGCCATCGAGAAGTTCGCCGACTCCCTCGACCACGCCGCCATCGCCGCCGGCTGAGCGGGTTGGGCTCAGCGGTTTCCCTCAGCCCTTCTCGTCGCGGAGGCGCCGGCTGGCTTCGTCCAGTCGGCGCCGCTCCTCCGGGGTGAGGCTTTCGATGCCTTGGGCGGCGATCTTGTCCAACAGCACATCGATCTCGGCGTGGCGCAGACCCTCTCCGGGCCGGGCCGGCGCTGGCTGGAAGGTGCTGGTGGGCGGGTTGGGCACGGCTTTGAGTTTGCGCTTGCGCTTGTGGGCGCGTTTGGGCAGGGTCAGCTTGGGGATCCAGGTGACGTTGTCGAGCACCCCGAACGCCTTCAGGCTCAAGAGCCCGGTGGCCAGCACGAGCAGGAAGAACAGGAACGCGTCGTTGTTGCGGTATCCGATGAGCTGCAGCGCCTCAATGCCCACGAACACGGCGGCGATGACCCACAACGGAATGTTGAAGAAGCTGCGGGCCTGGGGGTAGAGCACGGCCAGGGCCACGAAGCAGGGCAGGGACACGTAGTGCATGCCGGCCACGCCCAGGTTCAACAAGGAGCCCACCGCCGCCGGTACTACGACGACCAGCCCGATGAAATAGAGGAAGCGGTTTCGGCCCAGGATCCGCTCGAGCTCGCGGCCGATGAAATACAAGAAGAACAGGGTGATGACGGAGAAGACGTTGGGTTCTTCGATCCTGGGGATGGTGCCCAGCGGCCAGGTAACCAGCCGCCAGAGTTGACCCTGGCGGACCTCGGAGGAGTAGAGGGTCAGAGCCTCGGTGATTTGGCGGTCCACCGCCCACAGGAACATGGAGACCACGCCCAGCCCGACGACGAGCAGGGCGGTGGTGACCTCCACCGTGCCGACCCGAAACCACGAGTCGTCATTGTTTCGTGAGCCGGGTGAGGGAAACGAGAAGCGGGCCATAGACAACACCTAGCGTGGCGTGAGATGTACTGAGGGAGCCGGCTGGCCGCATGGGTTCGTGTAGCGGGAGTCACGGCGCCGACCGAGGACCGCGCGAGCGTAATCGTTGGTCAGACCCTGGTCGGGATCAGCGGGACAAGGCGGCGCGGTCTGCCCCCAGGAGCTGGTTCAAGGCGTCCACCGGGTCTTCGCCCGGGCGCTCTGCGGTGTCATACCAGCCCAGCCGCATGGCCGCTTCGGCTGGGGTGGCTCCGCCCTGGCAGACGAGGTTGGCTAACCCGGCTCGACAGGCCGACCACAAGGCGTCGGTGGGTTCGAGCGGATTTTGCCCGGGGGTCTCCCAGGCGGGCAGGGCATCCCAGACGTGCAGCAGTGCGCCACCGCGGGGGCGGAACTCCTCTTCGGCCAAGCGCGTGACTAGGGCGGCCCGCAGAAAGGACTGTTCGACGCGGGCCACGATGCGGGCCAAGGACAGCTGGGGCCAGCGAGGCGGTGACTCGACCCAGTTCACGTCCAGTTGAGCGGGCCTCGCCGGGGCGGTGGCGGCCGGGCCGGTCACACAGCAGACCCAGTCCAGCGGACCGTGGTCGTGGCGCACACAACCGAAGAGCCGGGCCAACTCGATCGGGTCCTCGCCCTCAAGGCAGTATCGCTTGTCGAAACCTGCCCCACCTGCCCCGAGCGCCCCGCCCGGCCCCAGGCCACAGAGAGCTAGGGAGGCGGCACCGGCCGCTCTGGCGGCGCGAGCCAGGGCGGAGCCGAATGGCGTGTCGGCCCCAATGATCAGTCCACTGCTGTCGGCAAGATCCACACCTACACATCTACCGTCCGCCAGTTGGTTTCGTGCTCTCTTAGGGGTCGATCTTCCCGCCGATTATCGCTGAATCCACGCGATGGTTGCGGTTCAGTCGAGGTCGGATAGCTCGTAGCGCCAGGGGAGCTCGTTGAGCCAGATGCGGTGGCGGGGCCCTGGCGCCTGCAGATCGATGGGGTCGAGCCCGAAGGCGGCATCGCCGTCGTAGAGGGTGGCCACCCACTCACCGGCCACGTTGACCACCTGCGGGTTGAATCGACGGTAGGGCTCGGTGGGCACGCCGGCCACCAACTCGGCCACGCTGCGGTAGCGGCTCAACCGGGTGAGGGAAACAAAGGTGGGCGCGGGTAGCTCCACGGAGCCCGAGGCGTGGGCGGCCATGGCCTCTTGGGGGGTGACCCACAGATGATCGTTGATCTCCGAGCCGTCCACGGTCACGTCGAGCTGGGCGGCCTCGCCCGCCAGGGCGGCTAGAAAGAACCAGGTGGCGAAGCGGCGGGGACGCCCTGGCGGCGTGGTCCAGTGGGAGAAGGGCAACAGGGCGGCAGGGTCAATGCGAATGGCTGCCTCCTCGTGCGCCTCCCGCGCCGCCGCCATGGCGGCGGCGTGGTCGAGATCCTCGGGTCGCTCCGGGTGGTAGTCGCCGGGGTCGAGGCGCCCGCCGGGGAAGACCCAGCTGCCGCCGTGGAACACCAGCTCGGCGCTACGACGCAGTAACAACGCTTCGATGTCGTGCTCGTCGACGCGATCGCGCACCACAATCACGGTCGCCGCGGGGCGGATGGGCACCTCAGCGAAGGTGGTCGACTCGGGCGGGGAGGGCACGGCAAGCGGTTCGGGCATCGCAACGACCCTATCCAGCCTCGTCGTCATGCTCCCAGCGGCACCCTCGACCGGCGGCTCAGGGGTAGAGGATCAGCTCGGTGCAGCGGAACAGGGCAATGATGCGCTCGTCGTGGCCGCGCCGCACCTGGGCGTCCCACACCTGGGTGGTGCGGCCACCGTGGGCCATGGTTGCCACGCAGACGATCTCACCCTCGCGGGCGGTGCCCAAGAAGTTGGTCTTGAGCTCAATGGTGGTGAAGCCGCTGGCCCCCTCGGGCAGGGTGGCGAGGCAACCGTGGGCGCAGGCCGAATCGGCCAGGGCCACCACGGTGGCGGCATGGAGGTACCCGTTGCCGGCGAACAGATCGGGCCGAACCTGCAGGCGACTGGTGGCCCGGCCCGCCTCGAGGGTGTCGTAACGCATGCCCAAAAGTGCGTGCAGGTTGTATACGAAGGTGGCGTTGAGGGCTTCGGCGCGTTGGGATGGACTCAACCCGTCGTCGCTGGCCAGGGGCTGACTCACCCCGAGGGCTGGCCGAGTAGGGCGGACACGGTGACGGGGCGCAGTCCTCGCGCCGCCAAATCGTCGAGCATGCCGTCAAGGGCGGCCAGGGTGTCGGGGTGGCCGAAGTGGAGGCTGACGATGTCGCCGCCGCCCACCGCTTCGCTGACGTTGCGTCGCACCATTGCGGCCCCGGGGTCGGTGAAATCGAGCGAGTCGACGCTGTAGCCGACCACGGTCTGATAGCCCGCCAGGCCCGCTTCGAGGAGCACCTCGGGGCTGGCGATCTCCATGCCCGAGGGCCGGAACCAGCGTCCGGGCCCGCCCAGAAACGGGGCGAGAGCGGCCGCGCCGGCCTGAATCTCGTCTCCGATGGTCTGTCGGTCGAGGCCACCCATGGTCGGATGGGACCAGCTGTGGTTGGCCAACTCATGGCCCTCGCGCATCATTCGATGGCCCAGGTCGGGGTGCTCGGACAGCCAGTTGCCCACCACGAAGGCGGTGATAGCGGTGCGTCGGGCGGCGAGTCGATCGAGCAGGGCCGTAGCCAGAGCGGGATCGCCGTTGGTGTGAAAGGTCAGCGCTACTGCGCCGCTGGTGGCCGGGCCCCGTTGGAGGAAACGGGCTGGGCCTGCCTGGATAGCACCGCCGTTCGCCGGGCTGGGGCCGGTGGGGCTCGGGCTGGTGGGGCTCGGGCTGATCGGGGCGAGGCTGGTGCTCGGCGTGGACCCCTGGGATGTTGGCGCGGCCGGTGCAGGTGCAGCAGGTGCAGCAGGTGCAGCGGGTGCAGCCGGTTCCTGGTCCCTGGAGCCGGTGGCGCAGCCCCCAACGGCCAAGGCGACCACACTGACCACGAACGCTCGCCGATCCATGAGTCTGCAAGGTAGCGGAGCAGGCGGCCCCGACTGATGGCGCCGCCGGTCCCCAGTTTCCGCTCTCCTGGCGCCGTTGGTCAGAACCGGGTCGATTCGAGCCCCAACAGGAATTGCCCGAGGCGGGTGTGGATGCGATCAGGATGGGCGTTGATGTGGATGGGCATGGCGGCCAGGTCGCGCCAGCGCCGCTCGAAGGTGCCGCTCTCCCGCAGCCCGTTGCCGCCCACGGTGCGCAGCAAGGTGACCATGGCGTCCTGGCACAGCGCCAACGCAGTACTGGACACCGCACCCTGTCGTTGGAAATCCGCCTCGGTGGCGATGTCGCCTCGGCGCAGTCGGTGGTCTACCTCGTCGGCCACGGCCTGCACCGCGGCCCTCGCCGTGGTGACGGCGGCGGCGACGCTGCCGAGGTTGGTCTGCACGGTTCCGAAGTTGGCCATTGTCGCGCCCATGATGGCTTTGCGCCCCACGATGTCGTTGGTCGCTTCGGCCAGAGCTTCCTGCACGACCCCGACGGCCATGTAGGCCAGCCACAGGTCGCTCAAACCAACCCAATCCTCGCGGTAGCGAGGGTGGATCATGGCCAGTTTGGGATCCCGAAAGGCCGCGGCTCGGTTGGTGCCATACCAAGGGGTACAGCGCGCCAACGGTAGCCGAACCCCGTTGAAAGACACGGTGTCCGTGGCCGAGGCGCGCAGGGCGGCGCCATCCCAGGTGGGATCGATGCGCACGGCGGGGTCGTCCAGGCGCAAGATGGTGAAGCGAAGCTCGTCGGGGGTGGGAGGGCGCGACCCGTCGCCCAGGGCAAAGGCGACCCCGCTCCAATCGGCGTAGCGAGAACCTGATGCGAAGGTGGCCTTTCCCTCCAGCACCACCCAGTCTCCGTCTCCGACTCCGCCGGCCTCGATCCGACCGAAAACCCGGCTGCCCGCCCCTGCGCCGAAGCAGACCGACTCGTGGGCCCCCACGATGCTGGCCAACAACGGTGCCTGCTCTGGCCCCAAGGCGCCACAGAACAGATGGAACACCGACCAGTGATTCCACAGGCACCAGCCGGTGGAGGCGCAGGCAGCCGCCACCGAAGCCAACTCGGCGCCCATGCCGGCCACGGTGGCTTCGCCGCCCCCCAGCTCGCGGCTGGCCGCCAGGGCCAGCGCGGGTGAGGCCTTGAGCGCCGCCACCATGATGGGATCCAGGCAACGGCTGGCGTCGGCGGTGGCGGCCTGGGCGGCGATGACGTCGAACATCGCCGCGGTGTGCTCAGCCGGCGCCAGCAGGACGCTGGCCTGGACCCGCTCGGCGGGGGTGAGTTGGTCAGTGTTCTGGAGCTGGCTCATGGGACCTCTTGTCGGGGGGACCGTGGCGGGCGGGCGGTTGCCGCCGCGGCTCCGCCCATTGGTACAGCCCGGCTGCGGCCCGCAGCGTAGTGGTCGCTACCGAAATCGCATTCGATAGCGTGCCCACCAGCCATCCGTAGTTCGTTACCACCGGTAAGGATCCGCTAGCCAGGGCTGGATCCTGGGTCTCAACGCGGCTCGCCTCTACAGTGCGGACCCGGCCGCCTCGTGGAGCTGAGCGGGCACCGCCGGCTGGGTAGAGCCGACCCACTAACGTTCCGCCACGCCGCCTCGGGTCGAATCGGGGTCGATTCGACGCACGGCCCCGGTGGGTCCAGGCGGCGCGGTGCCGAAGCGCCGTCAGGGCCTGATGGCGACACGCCGAGTTCGCACGGCCCGCCCAACTAATCGGAGATCGCGACATGACCGTTCCCTCGCCCACCATCGCCCCCGCTACCGGGCGGCTTGGCGTGCTTACCGTCGGCCTGGGGGCGGTGGCCAGCACCCTCATCGCCGGGGTGGAACTGGCCCGGCGCAACATGAGCGAACCCATCGGCTCACTCACCCAGATGGGCACCATCCGCCTGGGTCGACGCTCCGACGGGCGGGTGCCGCTCATCAAGGACTTTGTGCCCTTGGCCACGTTGGACGACATCGTCTTCGGGGCCTGGGATCCCTTCCCGGACGACGCCTACGTGGCTGCCCAGCGCGCCGGCGTGCTCGACGGTCCCCGCCACCTCGAATCCGTGGCGGAGGCGTTGCGTTCGGTGGTGCCCATGAAGGCCGCCTTCGATAGGAACTACGTCAAACGCCTCGATGGCCCCAACACCATGGGAGCGGTGTCCAAACGGGCGATGTTGGAGAACATTCGCGAGGACATTGGCAGCTTCCGCGACGCCAACCAGGTCGACCGAATCGTCATGATCTGGTGCGGCTCAACGGAGATCTACATCGAAGTTGGCCCCGCCCATCAGGATCTGGAGTCCTTCGAGGCGGCCATCGACGCCAACGACCCCACTATCGCTCCCTCCATGCTCTACGCCTACGCGGCGCTGCAAGAAGGGGTGGCCTTCGCCAACGGCGCCCCCAACCTGACGGTGGACATCCCCGCCCTCGCCCAGTACGCCACCGAACGCAAGATCCCCATCTCCGGCAAAGACTTCAAGACCGGCCAGACCCTGCTCAAGACGGTGTTGGCCCCCATGTTCAAGGCCCGCATGCTGGGCGTGGCCGGCTGGTACTCCACCAATATCCTGGGCAACCGAGACGGCGAGGTCCTTGACGATCCGGAAAGCTTCAAGACCAAGGAAGAATCCAAGCTGGGCGTGCTCGAGCACATCTTGGAGCCGGACCGCTACCCCGCCCTTTACGGGGACGTGTACCACAAGGTGCGGATCAACTATTACCCACCCCGGGGCGACAACAAGGAGGGCTGGGACAACATCGACATCTTCGGTTGGCTCGGCTACCCCATGCAGATCAAGGTGGACTTCCTGTGCCGGGATTCCATTCTGGCCGCCCCCTTGGCGCTGGATCTGGTGCTGTTCTCAGACCTGGCCCAACGGGCTGGCATCGGCGGGATTCAGGAGTGGCTGAGCTTTTACTACAAGTCACCCCAGGTGCGCGCAGGGCTCTATCCCGAACACGATCTGTTAATCCAGTTGACCAAACTCAAGAACACCTTGCGCTGGATGATGGGTGAGGATCAGATCACCCATCTAGGCATCGACTACTACCTGGAGTAAGCGGAATGGACCCGGTAGCTGGTCAGGCGAGTGATGTGGGCCAGCATGGGCGCACCGCCGTGGCCGGCGGCCCTTGCCAGTTGGACAACGCTGCGAGGGTCCCGCTTTGCCAGACCGCCCAGGGCCTGATCGAGATGCACCATGGCACGGCGGAATCGCAGGACCTTCTCCCATTCGGCGTCGGCCAACCACTCGGGATGCTGGATGCGGAACTCTTTCACCCGGCTGATCAGGGCTTGGTCGAAGGGGCTGGCGGGGTGGCTGGGTCCGTTACGGCTCGCCCCAGGGAATTCCAGCCGGTGCAACACGGTGGGGAAATCGGCCAACAAGATGGGAACCTGGTTCGCCACGAGCTTTACCCACAGCTCCCAATCCTGCCGGCCGGCTGATCCGAAGCCACCCGTTGGGCGGTGGCCGGCCTGCTGGCAGCCAACAGCCTGGCGGTAGTCGGCCCGGGAAAATACGGACCCGAAGAACACGAAGTTGCCGCTCAGCAGGGCGGCAAGCTGGTTTTGTTTGGGGAATCGCAGGCCCAAGGCTTTGTGGTAGTCAAGGCCGCGATGGCCGGGTTTCCACACCTCGGCCCGGGCCGATACCACCCCTGGCCGGTCCCACCACACGTCGATGAGATGCTCCAGATGGTCCGGCAGCCACACATCGTGGGTGTCCAGCGGGGCCAGCAGGTCGGTGTCCATGCGCTGGATGGCCTGGTGGCGGGCCTCATCTCGGCCGACGCGGTGAGCCAGGCGCAACACGGTGACGGGGAGCTGGTTGCTCCACGAGCGGGCCCGCGCCGCGGTGGTATCGGTGGAGGCGTTATCAACGACCAAGACCTGGTCGGGTCGACAGCTTTGGCCCGCCACCCCAGCCAGGGCCTGGTCGATGAACGCGGCCGCGTTTCTGGCCACTACCACCACGCCAACCGAAGGGCGTGGTCGGGGCAACGTTGAGGTGGCCAGCCGGGGCCTCATGTCTAGCGCCATGAGATCATCTCGGGCTGGCGGAAATCAGGGCAGGGCCCTTGACGTTCGGAGAGGGCGCGGGGGCCGGACCAGATCGAGCAAAACACCGGGTGAGCCTAGGAGTCGTGCCCGCTCGCCCGATCGCTGGGAGTAGTCGATCTCGCGCCGAATCTGTGTCGATTGGACCGCCGGTTGCGTCGGGTAGCGGCGGAGGTCCACATCACTCGTCGGAGCTTGACTCTGCCCCGATTGATTAGGGTCCCACGAGGATGCAGGATCGACCCACGGCCGCTGAGATCCTCGCCACTATCGGTGAGTACCTCCAACAGGATGTGCTGCCTCTTGTCGAGGGGGCGGTGCGTTACCGAACACTGGTGGCGGCCAACCTCGTCGCCTTGTTGGGTCGGGAGATCGACGCCGGGGTTGGCGCCACCGAAACGGAGCGAGCCGATCTGGTCGCTCTGCTGGGGATAGCGGGGGTTGAGGGGGCACAGGAGCGGCGCGTCGAGGACCTGAGCGCGATCCTGCAGGCCCGCTTGGTGGCGGCCGAGCCGCTCGATGGCGAGTTCCTCCGGGCGAGTCGCGAGGTGTTGGAGCGTTCCGTGCGCCACAAGCTAGCCACCAACAAGCCTGGCTATGACGCCTATGACATGGCCGATGAGGGCCGCTGATGGCCCGCGATCTCGAGTCCATCGCCGCCAACCTGGGCCGGTACCTGACCGAGCAGCGGGGAAGTCCAGTCCGGGCGGTGAATCTGGTGGAAACCACGGTCGGCGCCCGCCGGGGCAACATCCTCTTCGAGGCGGAGGACGGCGGCGGCGGTCGCCGAGCGCTGGTGGTCACCATCTACCCTCCGGCGGGCACGGTGATCTTTGGTGTCGAGGCCGAGACGGGAGCCTTGCGCCTCGCCGAAGCCGCCGGCGCACCCGTCGCCCACGTCCATGAGGTGTGCCCCGATCCCAGCTGGTTCGGAGAGCCCTTTTTCATCTCGACGCGTATCGAGGGCGACTCGCTTCCCCGCAACATTTTGCGAAGAGTGGCAGCGCAGCCGAGCTTAGGTACCCGAATCGGAGCCCAGCTGGGCACCGCGTTCGCCGCTATCCACAAGGTGGATGCCGACATGGTCCCCGCGGAGTTGCGCCGCGACCCGCCGGGGGTGACCCCCAGCGAGGCGGCCCTGGAGCTGATGGCCGAACAGCTCGAGCAGCTGTTGCAACCGGCCCCGGTGCTGGCCCTGGGGCTCCGCTGGTTGCGTGATCACCAACCGGACCCGCCGCCTCGGCGCAGCATGGTTCATGGCGATGTGCGTAACGGCAACATCATGGTTGGCCAGGATGGGCTGGCCGCCATCTTGGACTGGGAGGGTTGTCACACCGGGGACCCCCACGAGGATCTGGGTTGGCTGTGCGTGCGTACCTGGCGCTTCGGCAACGACTCCCTGGAGGTGGGCGGATTCTCGCATCGGGAGCCGATGATCGAGGCCTACCAGGAGGCGGGCGCCCTGTTCGATCCCCATGCCTACGCCTGGTGGAAGGTGTTCGGCACTCTCAAATGGGGCTTGGGCCTGGCCAAACAAGCTCGCCAGCATCTCGATGGGACCTACCGCTACATCGCCATGGCCGGCAGCGGTCGCCGGGTCTGTGAGCTGGAGTACGACCTGCTGCGGATGCTGTCTCGACTGTTGTGAGCAGCCTGCGGGTCCCCGGCGTGGCCGGTTCCACGTGGGAGACTGCGCGGTATGGCCCGTGCCAGTGCCCCGCCCGTGTCCCGTAGCCCTTCCCGGGGACACCACGGTCAGCGGCTGGCACCGGCGCCCCGGCGAGGGCGGTCACGGGGAGGGAGGAGGGGCTCCGCCTCGAAGCGGCCCCGTCGGTCGGCGGCCAACCACCGCGGGTTGCTGCGCCGTCACCCCCGCCTGGTGCTCGCGGGTGGGTGCGCCCTGCTCGTTTCCCTGCTGGTGCGTCTGTTCGTCTTCCCCGCCACCGATGCTCTCGAAGGCGCCGATGCGGTCGTCGTCTTTCCCGCTAGCGGCGAACAAGGTCTTCGAGAAGGTTTGGCCCTGGTGAACGCCAGGGCGGCTCCGATCCTGGTCATTCTGGGTGGCTCGAACCAGCCCGGCGCTTCCGCCGATGGGTTGTGCCGCGGTCGTGGCGAGGTCGAGGTGCTTTGTCCGCCGGTGGAGACCGACACGGGCCAACAGGTGCGGGTGTTGGCCGCCCTCACCGGGCAGCGCGGCTGGGCTCGGGTGGCGGTGATCAGCTCCAGGGATACCTTGAGTCGGGCGGCACTGCTCGCCAACCGTTGCACCGACGCCACCGTGCTGCGTCGGGCCGCCCCCACTTCTCAAGGGGCGGCCCTGGTCCTCGCCGGCGTGCGGGAAGCGCCTCGATACCTACGAGCCCTGCTGTCGCCTTCAGACTGCTGAGCAGGAAACGGCTCGTGCGGTGGTGCCACGCCGCCCTGGCAGCTCGCCTGCTACTGGGCGGCTTGCTGGCGGTTGCGGGCCTGCACCGCGGCGCGGCGATCCGCGATGTCTTGGGGCTTGACGCCGGTCATGTGCTCCCGGCCCCGCGCTCGTTCCAGGGCGAGACCTTCAGCCATAGGGAGGAGGGCACCTTCGTCGTAGACCCGCTTGAGGTTGCGGACCGCCCCGCGGTCGTTGGCGGCGATGACGGAGGCCAGCGCCACCGCCTCGGTCAGGAGCTGGTCTGGTTCCACCACCCGGTTGACGAGGCCCCAGCGCTGCGCCGTTTCGGCGTCGCAGAAGTCTCCCGAGAAGGAGAGCTGCTTGGCCCGCTGCATGCCGATGAGGCGGGGTAGCCGTTGCGTCATGCCCCACCGGGGCAGGATGCCGACCCGGGCGTGGGTGTCAGCGAAGCGAGCGCTGGTGGAGGCAAGCACGATGTCACAGGCGATCACCACCTCCAAGCCGCCGGTGATGGCGAGACCATTGACGGCGGCAATGACGGGCACGGAGCATTCGAGGATGGCCGCCACCATGTTTTCGGACCCCGGCGCGGACGGTTTGGGTGACCCACCCGGCGTCCCCAGCTCCTTCAGGTCGACTCCCGCGCAGAAGGCGGAGCCGGCCCCGGTAAGAACCACGGCGCCCACGCTGTCATCGGCGCCGGCGTCGCGTAGGGCGCGGCTGGCTTGCTCGCGCAACGCCATCGACAACGCGTTGCGGGCCTCGGGCCGATTGAGAGTGATGACGACGACGCCCTCTGCGGGGCGCTCCACCAGCAAAAGATCCGACATGACCAGAGTCCTTCCCGGGGCGGCGTGTCAATGGCCAGGTTGCAGCCCCCGCGGGCGCGGGCACCGACTATGCGCCGTTCTCGAAGCCAAGGTCTAGCTCGCCGGGTCTTCCGTCGGCGAGGTCAGGTGGTGGGGCGGCCGTGGGCGGCGGCCCGTTCCACCAGCTGAAGGGCTTGTTCCTCCAGCGACCAGGCGGCGGCGAGATCCCCGAGCCCGTCGCCGCCGAAGACGAACGCGTGCAAGGCCACCTCAAGGGTGACACATGCGTCCCACAACTGCATCGGACCGCCTGCTCGCAAGATGGCGGCACGCGCCACATCGAGCTGCAGCAAGGCCGCCTGCAAGGCGGTGAAGGTGGCCAGCTCACACTCGTCGTTGAACTGGGCCGGCCCGGGCTCGTACGGTGCCGGCTGGTGGCTCGGCTGCGGATCCGGCGTCGAGGACGGGAATCCCCCGCGTCCCAGCTGCCAGGATCCGAAAACCACCAGAGCGACCAGCACCGCCAGGCTGGCCAACCCGCTGGTCGAAAGGGACCAGCGCAGGCTGGCGACGATGGCGGACAATGATCCCCCGAGGAAGAGCCCTTTCACGGCTCAAGGGATCGACCGGTCAGGGGCTGGGCTTGAGGAAGACCGCCAGCCGGCCGGCCCCGAGCGGGACAGTGCGGGACAAGTGCGGGACAAGTGCGGGACTGTGCGAGGCTGCGGCGTGCGTTGGGACCCCCAGCTTTATTTGCGTTTCGACGACGAACGGTCGCGACCCTTTTTCGATCTGGTGGCTCGTTTGCCGGAGCTGCCTGCTCGCCGGGTCGCGGATCTGGGTTGTGGCCCCGGCCAGCTGACGGCCACGTTGGCCCAACGCTTTCCCGAAGCGGAGATCGTCGGGGTTGACGCCTCCCCGGAGATGGTCAACGCCGCCCGGGCCGGTACGAAGGCGGGCGCGGTGCGCTTCGAGTTGGGCGACGCCACCACCTGGCAGCCCGAGGCACCACTCGACGTGTTGGTCAGCAACGCCGCCCTGCACTGGATCGAGGATCACGTCGAGCGGCTCGGCCAGTGGCTGGGTTTGATCCGCCCCGGTGGCGTGTTCGCCTTCCAGGTGCCGGCCAATTTCGCCGCGCCCAGCCACCGCAGTTTCGCTGAGCAGATCGCCTCACCCCACTGGCGAGAACGCATCGACCCTCGGGTGGCGGATCGACCTCGTTCCTTCGAGCCAGTGGTGTACCTCGAAGCGCTCCTGGCCCTCGGCGCCCGCGTCGAGGTCTGGGAGACCACCTACTACCACCTGCTGCACGGCCCTGATCCGGTGCTCACCTGGATCCGTGCCACTGCTTTGGGGCCGGTTTTGGCCGCTTTGGCGCCGGATGACGTGGCTCCCTTCGAGGCGGAGCTGGGTGAGCGCCTGCGGGCCGCCTACCCCGAAGGCTTGCACGGCACCGTCTTCCCCTTCCGCCGAGTCTTCGCGGTAGCGACCCGGCCGAGGGAGCGCTCGCGAGCC
>JANPEN010000520.1:0-2808 GCA_031422955.1 Acidimicrobiia bacterium | reverse complement strand
CTTCGCGCACCTCGGTGGCGATGTACTCGAAGAAGGATTCCACGAACTCCGGCTTACCGCTGAAGAGCTTGCGCAGCTCGGGGTTCTGGGAGGCGACACCCACCGGGCAGGTGTCGAGATGACAGACCCGCATCATGATGCAACCAGACACCACCAGCGGGGCGGTGGCGAAGCCGAACTCCTCTGCCCCGAGCAGCGCACCGATGATGACATCGCGGCCGGTCTTCATCTGCCCATCGACCTGGACCACGATGCGGTCTCGCAGCTTGTTGAGCAGCAGGGTCTGCTGGGTTTCGGCCAGGCCCAGCTCCCAGGGGGCGCCGGCATGCTTGAGCGAGGTCAGCGGGCTGGCCCCGGTGCCACCGTCGTGGCCGGAGATCAGCACCACGTCGGCATGGGCCTTGGAGACCCCGGCGGCGACGGTACCCACCCCGACTTCGGCCACCAGCTTCACATGCACCCTGGCCTCAGGGTTGGCGTTCTTGAGATCGTGGATGAGCTGGGCCAGATCCTCAATGGAATAGATGTCGTGATGGGGCGGCGGGCTGATGAGGCCCACCCCGGGGGTGGAGTGGCGGGTCTTGGCGATCCAGGGATAGACCTTGTGAACGGGCAGCTGGCCGCCTTCGCCCGGCTTCGCTCCTTGGGCCATTTTGATCTGCAGATCGTCGGCGTTGACCAGGTACTCGCTGGTCACCCCGAAACGCCCGGAGGCGACCTGCTTGATGGCGCTGCGTCGCAGGTCCCCGTTGGGGTCGGCCACGAACCGCTCGGGGTCCTCGCCTCCCTCGCCGGTATTGGACTTACCACCCAGCCGGTTCATGGCAATGGCCAGCGTCTCGTGGGCTTCAGCGGAGATGGACCCGTAGGACATGGCCCCAGTGGCGAATCGGCGGATGATCGCGGAGATCGACTCGACCTCGTCGATGAGTACTGGGGTGACGTCCTCATGGCGAAGGCGGAACAGCCCCCGCAGCGTGGCCAGCCGGCGGGACTGGTCGTCCACTGCCTGGGTGTACTGCTTGAAGATCTCGTAACGCTTGTTGCGGGTGGCGTGTTGCAGCTTGAACACCGTCTCGGGGTTGAACAGGTGGTGTTCGCCCTCCCGCCGCCACTGGTACTCCCCCCCTCCGGGCAGCTCGCGGTGGGCCAGCAGCAACGGGTTGCGGGGGTAGGCCACGTCGTGGCGGCGAACCACCTCGACCGCCAACTCCTCCAGGCCCACCCCGCCCAGGCGGGAGGTGGTGCCGGTGAAAAACTCCTCGACCAGGTCGGTGCCCAGACCGACCGCCTCGAACACCTGGGCCCCGGTGTAAGAGGCAACGGTGGAGATCCCCATCTTGGACATGACCTTCAAGATGCCCTTGGCGCCTGCTTTCAGATAGTTCTTCACCGCCGCCGCTTCGGCTCCCGCCAGGTCCTGCGCCCTCACCCCATCGGGCAACACCACCTGGTCACGAGCTAGCTCGGCCACTGTTTCGATGGCCACGTAGGGGTTGACGGCGGCCGCCCCGAAGCCGACCAGGAGGCAGAAATGATGCACCTCACGAGCGTCGCCTGTCTCCACCACCAGGCCGACCCTGAACCGGTCGCGGTTGCGGATGAGGTGGTGATGCACCGCCCCTACCGCCAACAAGGCGGGGATGGCCGCGGCTCGCGGACCGCGGCCGCGGTCGGACAGGACTAGCACCTTGGCCCCCGAGGCAATGGCGGCGTCGGCGTCGACCCGCAAGCGGTCCAAGGCCACCCGCAGGCCTGCCCCACCCTGGCGGGGATCGAACAGGCTGGAAAGGGTGACCGTGGCCAGGTCGGGCACGTCGCCGTTGGCGTTGGCCTGGCGGATGCGGTCGAGTTCGGCGTTGGACAGCAACGGAGAGGCCAGCTCCAACTGGCGCACCGAGGCCACGCCGGGATCGAAGACGTTGTGGCAGGGACCCAGCTCGGTGCGCAGCGAGGTGACCAACTCCTCGCGGATGGCGTCCAGCGGAGGGTTGGTGACCTGAGCGAAGAGCTGAGCGAAGTAGTCGTACAAGAGCCGCGAGCGAGCCGAGAGCACGGCGATGGGGGTGTCGGTGCCCATCGAGCCCAGGCCTTCTGTGCCCGAGTGAGCCATGGGTGCGATCAGGATGGAAAGGTCTTCGAGCGTGTAGCCGAAGGCCTGCTGGCGGGTGAGCAGGGTGCCTTCCTCTTCAGGGCCGGCCGACTCCACCGGCTCGGGCAGGTCCTCCATGCGCAGACGGCCCTGGGCCAGCCACTGGGCGTATGGCTGCTGGGCGGCCAGGCCTTCCTTGATCTCCTCGTCGGCCACGATGCGCCCCTGGGAGGTGTCCACCAGGAACATGCGACCTGGCTCCAGCCGACCCTTGCGGACCACCAGGGCGGGGTCGATCTCCACCACCCCCGCCTCTGAAGCCATGATCACCCAACCACCCTCGGTGACCCAGTAACGCGAGGGTCGCAGGCCGTTGCGGTCCAGCACCGCGCCAATCACCGTGCCATCGGTGAAACCGATGGAGGCGGGCCCGTCCCAGGGTTCCATCAGCGAAGAATGGAAGTTGTAGAACGCCCGCTTGGTGTCGCTCATCGTCTCGTGACGTTCCCAGGCCTCGGGGATCATCATCAGCACCGCGTGGGGCAGCGGATAGCCGCCGAGGTGCAAAAGTTCCAGCGCCTCGTCGAAGGTGGCGGTGTCGGAGGCGCCGGGAGTGCAGATGGGGAAGATGCGCGACAGGTCCCCGGTCAGGGCGTCGGTGGCCAGCAGCTCCTCCCTGGCCCGCATCCAGTTGCGGTTACCCATCACCGTATTGA
>JANPEN010000519.1:0-8928 GCA_031422955.1 Acidimicrobiia bacterium | reverse complement strand
CGAAGCTCGTTTGGCCACGTCGATGGGCCCCGCCACCCGACCCCGCTCGAAGCGGGTCACGAAGCCCGCCACCAGGCGATCTTCCTCCCGGCGGGGCAAGCCCACCGGCAGGCGGACCTGCAACACGCCGTCCACCAGCCGAGCCTGAGCGGTCGACCGCCGCCTCGGGCTGCGAATGATCTCCACCTTCATCGTGGTCCCCCAGACCCTCAAACCTGTTCCGTCGCGTCGGCCGTGATTGGCGCCGCGTTGTGCTCCGCCAAGAGTGGCACGCGATCACCCAACCGGAGCTCGCCGTTGAAGCCGACATCCACCCATTGGGCCCCCAGGTTGGGAATTCGCCCGGACCGGTCGTTCAGATGTCGGGCCAGGGCGAAGATGACACCGCCGTGGGTGACCGCCACCACCTCCCCGCCGGTGAACTCCTCCGCGATTTCCCGCAGGGCGACCAGTACCCGCTCCAGCACCGCTTCGTCGCTCTCGAACCCCGGTGGGGTGAGCCACGCCTCACGGGCCCCGGGGTAGCGGACGTCGATCTCCTCCATGGTCAGCCCGGTCCACTCCCCGGCATCGCGCTCCATCAACCGCTCGTCCAGATGGACGGGACCGATGCCGAGGAACTCGCTCAGGATCACCGCGGTGTGGTGAGCCCGCTGGAGGGTGGAAGACACGATGGCGTCCACCGCGCCGATGGCCTCGGCGGCCGCCGCCGCCTGGCGCTGGCCAACGTCGGTGAGGGGCGGATCGGCCCGGCCCTGCCAGCGGGCGGCCGCGTTCCAGGTGGATTCGCCGTGGCGCACCAGCAGGATGCGAGCGTGGGTCGCCGAGGGGTCCATCACGCCCCGAAAGCTAGCCAAGCCGGAACGGTAGCCAGCCCGAATGAGCAGGGGGTCCCACCCCCGGCCCCCGGCGATAACTACCATGACGGGCTGATGGCCCTGGTCACGCTCCGACTCTTTGCCGCCGCTCGGGTTGCCGCCGGCCTGGGCCGAGACCAGATCCAGGCCGACTCGGTGGGCGCCGTGCTCGATGTCGCTACCGGTCGTTACGGCGCCACTTTCGCCGAGGTCCTGGCCGGTTGCCGGATCTGGCGCAACGGTGAGCAAGCGGTTAGGGAAGATGCCGTACACGACGGCGACGAAGTCGCCGTTCTGCCACCGGTTTCGGGGGGTTGATGGACACCAAACCGATTTCGATCATTCGTCCCGCAGCAGCACGCTCCCGGGAGACCTTCGTCGAGGACCTGTTCGGCCCCGGCGGTGGCGGCCCTTTGGCCACCAACACGGGAGCGGCGCTCGCCTCCTCGCCAGGCATCGTCACCGGGGGCGGTACCCACCCCGACACCGTGGTCGTGGATGACGACCAACTCGGCGCCGGTCCCGTCTCACCCGGCCGCCCGCTTGGTGCTGGCCGGGCCGCCGCCCGATCCTGGCGTCTGCAGCCCGTGCCCGACATCAGCGGACCTCGGGTCCGTCTCGGGCTGCTGTGGCTGGTGGCGGCGGGCGTAGCCCTGTTGGCCGGTGCGGTTCCCGCCGCCCTGGTACTGGCTGGGGTGGCAGGGGTCGGTGCTGTTCAGGTCGGCGCCGCCCTACGCAAGGCGGGTGGACGAAACCAGCCCATCGTGGCTGGAGGCTGCGCCGTGGCGGTGGTGCTGGCCGGGTCCGCCCCCACCTCCCGGGCGGTGGGCTTGGCGCTGCTCATGGCGGTGGTTGCCAGCCTCATCAGCGCCCTCCATCTGGGCGGGTTCGACCTGGTCAGCGCCGGTTGCACCGTGCGTAGCTGGCTGGGGATCGGCTTGGCTGGGGCCGCCCCTGTCATTCTCGCCCGGGGTGAGGCCTCCCTCGCCCTGTTGCTGCTGGTGCTGGTGTGCACCTACGACGCCGGTGACTTCCTGGTCGGCTCGGCCGCCGCCAACGCCTTGGAAGGCCCGCTGGCGGGCATGGTGGGCCTGTTGGCGGTGGGTTGTGGGGCCATGGTGGTCCAACCCGCGGCCTTGTCCCAGTACCGGCTGTGGCCGGCCGTGGTGCTGAGCGCACTGGCCTGCCCCATTGGCCAGCTGCTGGCCTCGGCCACCTTGCCCCACTCCAACGCCTTCGCCCCTGGCCTGCGGCGCCTGGACAGCCTCATTGTCACCGGGCCGTTGTGGCTTCTGCTGTTCGCATGAAGCGCCGCGACGCCAAAGCCGATGTCACCGAAATCGGGGAACCTGGTCCCAAACGAAGATTCGCCCTGGTAGCGGCGTCCCAATCAGGGGAAACAAAGCTACCCTCAGTGGAGTATTACCCAGTCGAGGAGGTTGGCCGATGGCAATCCGAGCGCTAGGAGGACAGGTGAGTTTTCCCCTCTCGGATCGGGTGTTGCACGCCGACTATCTGCATGGTCTGGCTCAGCGACCAGTCGAAGAGATCCGGGCCATGCGAGCAGAGTGCGAGGAGGCCGAAGCCGGCGTCTCTTTCGCCCGTCGTGTGCTGCAGGGTCACCTCGACATCGTGGCCAGCGAGCTGCGTCGTCGCACCGATGGCGCCGCCATCACCACCACCGCCCTACACGACCTGGTTGAGCGGTTGCCCCAGATCCTCGCCGACGACAGCCACGGCCGCTCGGGCGGGCCCAGTTGGCGCCCGCTCGATCTGAACACCGAGATGCCCGGGGTCGAGTTGCTGCTGGCCGTGGATGCCGCCGTCGGGGGCGCCGCCTTGGCCGACTTGGGCGACCGGGACCTCGACGACGTGGAGGGTATGGCCGCCCGCCTGGGTGATCTGGAGCGCGAGTTCTCTCGCACCCGCCGCGTCCTACACCAGCGCATCGACGAGCTCAAGACCGAGCTGACCGGTCGCTACGGGCGGGGCGAGATCACCGTTGATGGCCTGCTGGACTGAGCCGCGCTGGGTACTTGCCCGCCACGGTCTCTAACCTTGCTCTGCCCCGGCCCCTGGTCCGGCGCGCGGGAGCGAGGGCGTGGAACAGGTGAAGCGGGAGTTCGAGCAGCGGTGGCAGGATCTCGGCCAGTTCGTCAAGGAGCAACGCCGCCTCGGTGAGATGTCCCTCCGGCGCCTGTCTGAGCTGTCGGGCATCTCCAACCCCTACCTGTCCCAGATCGAGCGGGGTCTGCGCCGCCCCTCCGCCGATGTGCTCCAACAGCTGGCTCGCGCCTTGAAGGTGTCCCAGGAAACGCTTTACGTGCGAGCCGGCATCCTCGACCCCGAGGACAAGCCCAGCGACCTGTGCGAAGCCATCCGTCGGGCTCCTGAGCTGACCGAGGCTCAGAAACGGACCCTTATCCACATCTATGAGTCCTTCCGGGAATCGCACGCGGATCGGCAGGGTTGAGATCCGTCGTGGACACGCTCGCCGTCGTCTCGTTACACACCTCCCCGCTGTCCCAGCCCGGCTCTGGGGACAGCGGGGGCATGAACGTCTACGTCCGCGAGCTGGTGGCGGCGGTGGCCCAGGCCGGGATCAACTGCCATGTCTATGTTCGCCGTTGGGCCCACCACCTGCCTGAAGTTGTGGATGTGGAGCCCGGCTTCCGGGTCGTACACGTTCCCGCCGGCCCGGTTGACCTGCCCAAAGAGCACCTGGCAGACATTGTGGAGCCCTTCTCTCGGTGGGTGCGTAACCACATCGAAAGCGATGGCACTACCGGCGCCCTGCACGCCAACTATTGGCTGTCAGGGGTGGCCGCCCACGGCATCAAACACGCCCTTGACCTGCCCTTGGTCTGCACCTTCCACACCCTGGCCAGGGTCAAGGCGGAGACGGGGGATCTCGAACCCCAGCGCCGTATCGACGCGGAAACGGCGGTCATCGCTTGCAGCGACGCCATCCTGGCCAACTCGCCCGAGGAGGCCGCCCAGCTCGAGCGTTTCTACGGCGCCGACCCCTCCCGCATCGAGATCGTGCCCCCCGGGGTCGACCACGCCTTCTTCGCTCCCGGCAACCGACGCGGGGCCCGCTCGGCGTTGGGGGTGGACCCCGAGGGACCGCTGTTGGTCTTCGTGGGTCGCATCCAGCCCCTCAAGGGTCTTGACGTGGCCATCGAGGCGCTGGCCCACCTGCCCGCCGCTCGTCTCATCGTGGTCGGTGGCCCCAGCGGCAGCGAGGGTGCCGATCACGAGCGCTACTGCCATGACCTGGTGGCCCGCCTGGGCCTGCGGGACCGGGTCATCTTCCGCCCGCCCCAACCCCACCACCAGCTCTCCAGCTACTACCGGGCCGCCGATGTGTGCCTGGTGCCCAGCCGTTCGGAGTCCTTTGGCCTGGTCGCCCTGGAGGCGGCCGCCTGCGGAACGCCGGTGGTGGCCGCCGCCGTCGGTGGTCTGTTGACCCTGGTCGAAGATGGCCGCAGCGGTCTGTTGGTCGACAGCAGAGACCCGCTGGACTATGCCGCCGCGGTGCATGCCATCCTGGCCGACGAAGCCCTGGCCGTAGAGCTGGGTCGCCACGCAGCCGCCAAGGCCAGGAACTTCACCTGGTCCACCACCGCGGCCCGTCTCCGGCGTCTCTACACCGACCTGACCGCCGATGAGCTGGTCGAATGCGCTCCGGCCGGCTATCGCGCGCCATGATGCGGAGCGAATGGTGACGGACTACGGCACCGCCCCCAGCAGCGAATCAGAGCTGGTCGAGCTGGGCCGGAACATCGAGGCGTGGGCCACCACCCAACTGGCCGACAATCCCAGCGTGCTCGGGATCGAGCGAGACGGCGCCGAGCGACGCTGGGTGCTACGCCTGCAAGGCGAGGAGAAGGCCACCTTCGCGGTGTGGTTCACGCTGGGTCAGCGCGCCCTGGCCTATGAGACCTATCTGTTGCCAGCGCCAGAGGAAAACCACGGCGCCTTCTACGAGCACCTGTTGCGCCGCAACCTCAAACTGCGCGGGGTCACCTTCGCCATTGGCGTCGAGGACGCGGTGTTCCTGGTGGGCCAGCTGGCCAACGCCCAGGTCAACGAGGTGGAGCTGGACCGCATCCTGGGCACCCTCTACGAGGCCGTCGAGCGTTGCTTCCGCCCCGCGCTCCACATCGGGTTCGCCAGCCGGTTCTCCTGACAAGATCTACGCCACCTTTAGGCATATTTAAGTAGATTTCACTGTCTTTCAATCTGCATGTGGCGTAGGCTGGCCGCACGGCGGTCGGGCACAGATTTGGGGAAGTCGGTTCCCGGCCGCCTCGACCGCAGGGGGCTCCCCACTTCTCCGCACTGGCGTAGGTTCCTCGGTGGGGGGCACCCAGCGGCTAACTTCGGTCGGCGTTGTCGTCCCTTCCCCGCGCCCGTCGCCCCCTCATGCCAAACTCTGGTGTCCGACCGTGGCGTGGTCGCCCCCTCGGTGGGGCACATTCGGCTGCCCTTGTCCCTCGTCGGGTTCGACATTTTTCCCGGCTGGCGGTGTTGGCGGTGGCGGTGTTGGCGGCAACTCAGCCGACAGGGTTGGCCTCGACGAGAGGTGGGCTGGTTGGTCCCCTGGCCGTGGCTGGGGTGACCGGGGGGGTCCCTGTCTCTAACGGTGCTATCGGCGCCTACCAACCGGTGGTCGGATCGGAAGGCCCCGCTCCCCGGCTGGCCGCCCCGGGCGAGGGGGCCCCGGTGGCCAGCCTCCACTCGGCGGGCAGCCAGGCCGGGTCGGTGTCACGAGCCAGCGCTGCCCGTTCGAGCGGGCTGCCGGCCAGCCTGGCCCCGCTACCGGCCTCGACCCCGCCCGATCTGGCCCGAGCGCCCCTGGCCAAGATCGAAAGCTCCATCACTGCCCTTGACCAGCACATGGCCCTGGTGACGGCCAGGGTTGAAGCCACTCGTCAGGAACTGGCTGTGACCGAGATCGACCGCGCCCGCCTCGCCGCTACCGTGGTGGCCACCCAGGTCCGCATCGGCCAGCTGCGCCGAGAGGTGGCCGACCAGGCCATTGCCTCCTACATCCAACCTCGCCGGCAGCTCCTCGAGGTTTTCCTCGGGCAGCAAGATCTTGACGCTTCCGCCCGCCGGCAAGGCCTGTTGCACACCCTCATCGAGACCAACGAGCAGGCCGTGGACCAGCTGCAGCAGGTGCGCCAGGACCTGCTGGCCCTGCAGCTGACCCTCAACGAAGCCGATCAACAAGCCGCTCAGATGCGCCAGGTGCTCGACCAGGGCGGTCGGACGCTCACCCAAGCATCCCTGGCCCGCGCCGCGGTGGCGGCCACCCTGGCCGACCGGGTGAACCGACTGGATGGCGAAATTCTCGGCCATCAGCAGGCGGAACCGGCCCTGTTGCGGGTGCTGTCCAAGGCCGATCTGGCCGCCGAGGCAGCGGTGGCGGTAGCGGCGCAGGAGGCGGGGCGGCGCATGCGGGCACCCATCGAAGCCGAGATCACCTCCGAATTCGGACCCCGCTGGGGCCGGATGCACAGCGGGGTCGACTTCGAGTCCGACCACGGGGTGGCCATCGTGGCGGCCAGGGGTGGGGTGGTGTTGGAAGCGGACTGGATGGATGGCTACGGCCTCACCGTGGTTATCGACCACGGTGGCGGGCTGTCCACCCTCTACGCCCATCAGTCCGAGCTCGACGTCACCGCCGGCCAGCGCATTGAGCGGGGCGAACGCCTGGGTTGGGTCGGCGTCACCGGCAACTCCAGCGGCCCCCACCTACATTTCGAGGTCCGCCTCTACGGCGCCGCGGTGGATCCGCGCAACTATTTGGCCTGAAGGTGCCGCATCCGGCCTGCCAGCGGGAATACTGTCGCGGCCCTTCGTGTTTCCGACCCCGAACCAGCTTCGGTCCTTCGGTAGCCGGGGTGGAAGGTACAACGCATCATGGCCAAAACGACCAAGAAGAACGACAAGTCCCCGGCCCAGGCGCCGGTCGAGAACCCGTTCCCCC
Organism: Acidimicrobiia bacterium; assembly: GCA_031422955.1. Classification (GTDB taxonomy): domain Bacteria; phylum Actinomycetota; class Acidimicrobiia; order Acidimicrobiales; family CAIXPF01; genus CAIXPF01. The sequence continues at coordinate 2,073 of JANPEN010000519.1, read as the reverse complement.
AGTCCTTCATCGACGGCCAGCGCGAGCTGCTGCTCGTCGAGCGGGCTCGCTACGTGAAGTCCGCTGCCACCCTCAAGGCCGAGGCCGACTCGCTGATGAGCGAGCGCGAGCCCGGTGACGTGCAGTTCGACGAGGAATCCGGCGAGGGCGACAGTCTGGCGGTAGAACGTGAGCGGGATCTGGCCCTATCGGCCCAGGCCCGGGCCTCCGTCGAGATGATCGACGCCGCCTTGACTCGGATGGACGCGGGCATGTATGGGATCTGCATCCATTCGGGCCTGCCCATTCCCCCCGAACGGCTCGAGGCCATCCCCTGGGCGGCCGAGCGGGTCGAGTTCAAGACCGGCTCCTTCCGGAACTGAATCCCAAGCGGGCCCCCGTCCAAGACCGGGGTCCGCTTACATCGGGTTCCTGCTACACCGCGAAACGCCAGGCTTCCCCGTCTCGGACCAGGTGACCGGCGGTAGGTCCGGCGAAGTGGGTGCCGATGATCAACGTCGGGGTATCGGCGTAGCGCGACACGAACGCGGCCCGGGTCTCATTGGCCTGGGTCGTGTCGGCATCGGCGGTGCAGTTCAGCGGATAGGCGAACTGGATGGGGCTGTGGGTCATGTCCCCGGTGATGACCGCCTCCTGGCCCTGGGAGGCGATGTGCACGCTGCAATGGCCGGGGGTGTGGCCAGGAGTGGACTCCAGCCACACCTCATCGGTGATGGCATGGTCCACCTCAATGAAGTCGGCCAGGCCGGCGTCCACGATGGGTACCACCGAGTCGCCCATCACGTCGCCGAACATGTCCAGGTCTGGGTGGGCAAGCCAGTAGTCGTACTCGGTCCGGGTGAAGAGATGGCGGGCCCGCTCGAAGGTGGGCACCCAGCGGCCATCCACCAACTTGGTGTTCCAACCCACATGATCGACATGCAGATGGGTGCAAAACACCGTGTCCACCGCCTCTGGGGCGAAACCGGCCTGGGCCAACACGTCGAGGAAGTTGGTGCTCAGCTGGTTGAACGGCCGGGTCGGGCGAACCTTGTCGTTGCCGATGCAAGTGTCCACCACAATGGTCTGACCTTGGGATTCGACCACCAGGGCATGCATCGATAGGACCATCTTGCCGGCCTCGTCCATGAAGTGGGGACGCATCCACGGGGTGGCCTCGAGCAGCTCCGGGGTCACCTCCGGCAGCAGGGCCTTGAACGGCCAATGCATCTCGATCTCCGGCACCTTGGAGATGCGAACGTTACCGACTTGCCAGCGTGTGATATCCCCCATGCCCGAGACACTAACCCGGTGGGCCGTTAGAGTCCGCCGCGATGATCGAGCTGTTGGTGATGGGTGGGGGCAAGATGGGCGAGGCCCTCCTCGGTGGGTTGGTCCAAGCCGGGTGGGCGGCTCCCGAGCAACTGGCGGTGGTAGAAAAGCTCCCGGACCGGGCCGCCCAGCTGCGTGAGCTGTTTCCCGCGGTCAGGGTGACCAGCGAGGTGACGCCCACTCGGGGCGCCGTACTGGCCGTCAAGCCCAATGACATCCCCGCCGCCTGCGCTGCCCTGCAAGCCCTGGGTGCCGATGTACCGGAACGGGTGTTGTCCATCGCCGCCGGGGTTACCTTGACCAGCCTGGAAGCCGCCTTGGGCCCCCAGGTACGGGTGGTGCGGGCCATGCCCAACACCCCCGCCCTGGTCGGCCAGGGTGCCGCCGCCATCGCCCCGGGTAGCTCTGCGACCGAAGCGGATCTGGCCTGGGCGCAGTCCATTCTGTCGGCGGTCGGCTCCGTAGTCGTGGTGGGCGAGCACCAGCTGGACGCGGTGACCGGATTATCTGGTTCCGGCCCTGCCTACGTGTTCTTGGTGGCCGAGGCGCTCATCGAGGCGGGGGTGTTGTGCGGCCTGAGCCGCCCGGTGGCCCACGAGCTGGCCGTGCAGACGCTGCTGGGCTCGGCCACCTTATTGAGCGTAGGGGAGCGCAGCCCCGCCGAGCTGCGAGCCGATGTGACCTCGCCGGGGGGAACCACCGCGGCCGGGCTCCGGGTCCTGGAGCAACGGGCGGTGCGGGCCGCTTTCCTCGATGCGGTGG